>DBFJSK010000068.1:0-11573 GCA_048403675.1 Tannerellaceae bacterium
GCCGCCGATGCGCATCGCTTCCTGCAATTCGTCGAAATTCCGCACTTCAATCTCGATCTTCAACTCTTTATTCTTTTCTTTCAAATACTGATGGCACCGTGTAATAGCCGCTTCGATTCCCCCTGCAAAATCCACATGATTATCTTTCAGCAGAATCATATCGAACAAGCCGATTCGGTGATTCACGCCACCGCCGATTTTGACAGCCTCTTTCTCGATCATCCGCAAGCCTGGCGTCGTCTTGCGCGTATCCAATACCCGCGTCTTCGTACCCTCCAGCGCTTTAACATACTTACGCGTAGTGGTAGCGATCCCGCTCATACGTTGCATCACGTTCAACATCAGCCGTTCCGTTTGCAACAGCGATTGCACTTTACCTTCCACCACAAAGGCTACGTCTCCTTTTTTCACTTCCGTACCATCGGTAATAAAGACCGTCATTTTCAGTTCCGGATCGAAAGCCCGGAAGATCCGCTCGGCCATCTTCACGCCCGCCAGTACGCCATCTTCCTTTACGATAAGTTGGCTTTTACCCATTTCGGTGGCCGGGATACAACACAAAGTCGTATGATCGCCGTCGCCAATATCTTCCGCGAAAGCCAGTTTAATTAAATCGTCGATTAGTTTGTCCATCTCTTATTCTATTCTGATTGATTGTATAAGCGCTTTATTACCGTCGGTACGATAGGCTATATTCACACGCAGTTCGCCCCCCGCCGTCTGCATTTTTCCGATAAAAAAGCCGTTGTCTTTTTTCTCCACATGATGAACAACCGAAAAACCGGTCGGTTTCGTACGCTGGAAAAAAGCTCCCATGGCTGCGACGGCTTCCCCGCTGTTGCACTTTTTGGTTTCCCCCGGCACCGCCAGATCCACCGTACCGTCCATCGAGCCGGAAAGCGCATTCGAGTTTCCGCTTTTCAAAGCGCCCGCAATCGAAGTAATATCGGCTGCCTGGGCCGTACATATCGCCAGCAGCAACGCCAGCAGGCAGAAAAAGCGTTTCATAATTTTCATCCTTTTAGGTTTTTGGAAGATAGAAAGAGAATGGCCTTAGCATAGCGAGCAGTTGTGCCGCCTTGGCCGAGATGCCGCCTATCTTCGCTTATTTAGAGCAAAGGTATGTATTTTTCTTGTAATTTTGCCTCTTCAAACAAGTTAAATAGATACAGATGAAGATTGTACTCCTAGTGATCGGAAAAACCGACGCGGGCTATTTTATAGAGGCCATTCGCGAATATGCCAGTCGGTTGGCCCACTACCTGCCGTTCGAACTGCAAGTGATTCCCGATATCAAGCATGTGCGGAATCTATCCGAAGCCGTGCAAAAGGAAAAGGAAGGCGAGCTGATCCTGAAGGCCATTCAGGCAGGAGATTACCTGGTGTTGCTCGATGAAAAAGGAAAAGAATTTACTTCCGTGCAATTCGCCGGTTATTTGGAAAAGAAAATGCAGACGGTGCCCAAACGGCTCATATTTGTAATCGGCGGCCCTTATGGGTTCAGCGAAGCGGTTTACAAAGCGGCCTCCGAAAAAATCTCGTTGAGCAAAATGACCTTTTCCCATCAGATGATCCGGTTGATTTTTGTAGAGCAAATCTACCGGGCGATGACGATAATAGCAGGCGAGCCCTATCATCATGCGTGAAGATGATAAGGCTCGCCTCGGGTATTTTTATCGTCTGGTTTGCTGCAATAAGAGATAGTCGAGCAAGGTCATGGCCGTCATCGATTCTACGATCGGCACGGCGCGGGGAAGGACGCACGGATCGTGTCGTCCGCGGGCTTTCAGAATCGTTTCCTCGCCTTCCCGGTTTACCGTATCCTGTTCCATCAGAAGAGTGGCTACCGATTTGAAAGCGACTCGGAAATAAATATCTTCGCCATTGGAGATGCCTCCTTGGATGCCTCCCGAATGATTCGTGCGGGTGCGTATGTGGCCGTCGTCGTTATAGAAACGGTCGTTGCGTTCCGATCCCCGGTAAAGCGCGGCGTCGAAACCGTCGCCGTACTCGAATCCTTTTACAGCGTTGATCGAAAGCATGGCGGCGCCCAAGGCGGCGTGCAACTTGCCGAATACAGGTTCGCCCAGTCCGGCCGGTACGCCTCGCGCTATGCAGGTAATGATTCCTCCTACCGTGTCTCCTTCCGCCTTTACTTCGGCGATGAGGGCTTCCATCTCGGCGGCTTTCGCCGGATCGGGACAGCGTACTGCGTTTGTTTCCGTCAGCGTCAGATCATAAGCCCGGTAGTCTTTTTCCAGACAGATAACGCCTACTTGCGATGTATAAGCCTGAATGTCGATACCGTAAGGCCGGAGCGCTAGTTTGGCCAAAGCTCCCGCTACGCAGCGGGCGATGGTTTCCCTGGCCGACGAACGGCCTCCTCCGCGCGGATCGCGCAAACCATATTTCATATCGTACGTATAATCGGCGTGCGAAGGGCGGTAAACCGTTTTCATATTGTCGTAGTCCGACGAATGCTGGTTTTTGTTCCAGACAATAAAACCGATCGGCGTCCCTGTTGTTTTGCCTTCATAAACGCCTGAAAGGAATTGTACTTCATCGTCCTCTTTCCGGGCAGTGGTCAGACGTGACTGGCCGGGCTTGCGCCGGTTCAGTTCCTGTTGGATGAAAGGCAAGTCGAGTTCGATCCCCGCCGGGCAACCGTCAATCACGCCCCCGATGCCGGGGCCGTGCGATTCGCCGAAAGAGGTGAGCCGGTAAATGGTTCCGAAAGTGTTCATCATAAACTTAAGTAGGCAGACAATGAGCCGGCCGTTATCGACCGGCTGCAATCTTTTTTAGTGACAACCTCCGCAACCGCAATTGTCGCCCTCGCTGTGTTCGTGGTCGCCGCAGCCGCTTCCGCAATCATCGCAACCGCAATTGCAACCGCCTGCCGGTGCTGTGAAAGCCGCAATTTCTTCGGCTGTCGGTTCGTGTACGTCGATTACTTCGCCGCTGAAATGCAGGGTTTCGCCGGCCAGCGGGTGGTTGAAGTCCATCACCACGATGTCGTCTTTTACTTCCAGTACGGAGCCGTTCATCCGGTTGCCGTTCGAATCCATCATCGGAACGGTGTTGCCTTCCTTAATCATTTCCGCATCGAATTTACCGTCTACTTCGAAGATGTTTTTCGGCAGATCGATCACGTTTTCTTCCAGGTATTCGCCGTAAGCATCGGCCGGAGCTATCGTAAAGTTGAAGGTCGAACCTACTTCCAGTCCGCTCAGGGCTTTTTCGAAAGCGGGCAGCATCATGCCGGTTCCGAAAATAAATTTCAAGGGAACTTCGGCTGTGGCTTTTTCCATCAACTCGCGTTCATCACCTTCGCCCACATTCAGGTCGTAAGTAACCGCAACATACTTGTTTGGTGTAATTTTCATCATTATATAATTTAAAATGTATAGAAACGCTTCTCGGAAATATCCGTTTTTGCGCGTGCAAAGATAAGATTTATTTCTTATCTATCGCTTTTTTCAACGCGTTCATTGCTCTCTCTAAAACAGACCGGGGGCACCCAATGTTCATGCGCATATATCCTTCGCCCCCAGGGCCGAACATACTTCCGTCGTTGAGCGCCAGCCCTGCTTTATCCCGAAAGAGGCTCACCAACTCTTCCTGCGTCAACCCCAATTCGCGGCAATCGAGCCACACCAGGAAAGACGCTTCGGGAGGATATATCTTGATTTTCGGTAGCTGACTTTTCAGATATTCATCCACGTAACGTACATTTTCCATGATATACATCCGCATCTGTTGCAACCATTCCGCCCCGTAAGTATAAGCGGCCGTCGTCGCTTCATAAGCGAAAATCGTTCCGTCGCCGAATTCCCCCGCTTCCAGAAAACTATAAAAGCGGCTACGCAATGTATCTGAAGGCACAATAGCGTACGAGGTAACGATACCGGCGATATTAAATGTCTTACTCGGAGCCATAAAGGTCAAACTACACTCCGCCGCCGCCTCGGACACGGTGGCGAATGGATGATGCGTGCATTGCGGGTAAGCCATTTCGGCGTGAATTTCGTCGGAGATCACGAGTAAGCCGTGGCGGTGGGCTATTTCGGCCAGTCTGGCCAATGTCTCTTTTTTCCATACGATACCGCCCGGATTGTGCGGATTACACAGAATCAAGGCCTTGCATTTATCGTCCAGTATCGATTCCAGTTGGTCGAAATCCATTTCGTACCGACCGTCCCGCCATCGGAGAGGATTATAAACAACTTCCCGCCCCATGCTTTCAGGTACGATCCGGAAAGGATGGTATACCGGAGGCTGGATAATTACTTTATCGCCCGGACACGTGAAGCATTGCAACGCAAACGCGATTCCTTTTACAATGCCGGGGATATAGCTGATCCATTCTTTCCGGATTTTCCAGTTATGTTTATAATGTACCCAGTTGATGATGCTTTCGTAATAGGTGTCGGAAGCATACGTGTATCCGAATACTTCGTGTTCGCAACGTTTTTTGATTGCGTTTACGATAAAGTCGGGCGTCCGGAAGTCCATGTCGGCTACCCAGAGCGGAGTCAGGTTTTCCGCTCCGAATCGTTCTTTGAGCAGGTCGAATTTTACGCAGTTCGTACCCCGCCGTTCGATTACTTCGTCAAAATTGTAATGTTTCATATCGCATTATCCCTCAGTTTTTCATTCTCGTTTTGATAGGGAGCAAAGATAGCGTAAAACGAAGCGAAATCCCGTTTTATTCCCCTATTCGGGTGTCCTTCTCTCCCCGTTCTTTTTTGAGACGAAGAGAGTGAAAACCAAATCCTAGGCCAGCTTTATCCTTCCCTGTTGAAGCGTCGCCCATCTTCACTTTTAGGGAAGCAAATATACAAATTATTCCCTATCCCCTGCGAGAGGCCCCTCCCGATTGTTGTGCATAACTTTATTTCAGGGTAAAATAAACGAAAATGCGGCAGAGAGCCGCTAGCTTCCTTGGCTACGATCCGATTGGCAATCCCTTCCTCTGCCCAAAGGGGGGGGAATTGTCCTGCTGTAGCTTTTCCAGTATTTTCATTTCCAGCTCCTTACTTATAGGTAGGGTAAACGGCTTGTTTGGTTCCGATTCCGTAGTAATTCCATCTCCGGAATGTTAAAATGCAATTGAATAAACCCCTTTTATTGAGAATTGAAAGGAAAATATAGAATTTTCTTTTAAAACCTTTGCTCGTATCGATTATTGTTCTACATTTGCAGCGTCAAAAAGAGATAAAAATGATAAACAACGTGCTGCATATTATTCTCGTCGTGGTCCTTCTAGTCATTAGCAGGTAAGGAGAAAGGTATGTAGAATGTCGTGAAATCGTAAAGATATTTCTTAAGCCTTTCTCCATTCAAGGGAAAGGCTTTTTTAATTATATAATGTATAAGCCTATAGTCTATGTCGCATCCCCTCATTTCGCTACAGGCAAAAATAAGATAGAAATGAAAAATCCGTTAAGAAGTTCAAGCAGCACCGAAGGGCGTCGGATGGCCGGAGCCCGGGCTTTATGGCGCGCCAATGGCATGAAAGAAGAGCAGTTCGGCAAGCCGGTTATCGCTATCGTGAATTCGTTTACCCAATTCGTTCCCGGCCATGTGCACCTACACGAGGTGGGGCAATTGGTGAAAGCCGAGATTGAAAAGCTGGGCTGTTTTGCCGCCGAATTCAATACGATCGCTATCGACGACGGGATTGCCATGGGACACGACGGAATGCTTTATTCGCTGCCTTCCCGCGATATTATCGCCGACAGCGTAGAATATATGGTCAATGCCCATAAGGCCGATGCGATGGTTTGCATCAGCAATTGCGACAAGATCACCCCGGGCATGCTCATGGCCGCGATGCGTTTGAATATCCCGACCGTGTTCGTATCGGGCGGCCCTATGGAAGCCGGCGAACTCGACGGACGCCACCTCGATTTGATCGATGCCATGATCGAAGCGGCCGACACCTCCGTGGATGATGAACGCATTGCCGAAGTAGAACGCCATGCCTGTCCCGGATGCGGTTGTTGTTCGGGCATGTTTACGGCCAACTCGATGAATTGTTTGAACGAGGCCATCGGATTGGCATTGCCCGGCAACGGTACGATTGTGGCTACTCATGCCAACCGCGTCGCACTCTTTCGCGACGCCGCCCGGCAGATCGTGGAAAACGCTTACAAATATTACCGCGACGGCGACGAATCCGTTCTTCCCCGCTCCGTGGCCAGCCGCGAAGCTTTCCTGAATGCCATGACCCTCGATATAGCGATGGGCGGTTCTACCAATACCGTGCTCCACCTGCTGGCTGTCGCCCAGGAAGCCGGAGCCGATTTCCGGATGGACGACATCGACCGGCTTTCCCGCCAAACGCCTTGCCTTTGCAAGGTAGCCCCGAATACGCATCAGTACCATGTACAAGACGTCAACCGGGCCGGCGGCATTTTAGCCATTATGGACGAATTGCTGAAGGCCGGATTGGTGGACGGCAATACCCGCCGGGTAGACGGACTGAGCCTTTCCGAAGCCGTCAGCCGGTATTCGATTACCTCGCCTGAAGTAACCGAAGAAGCCATTCAAAAATACAAAAGCGCACCCGCCCGCCGGTTCAGTATCCGGATGGGTTCGCAGGAAACTTATTATAAGGAATTGGATGCGGATCGCGCCGCCGGATGTATCCGCGATGTCGCGCATGCTTATTCGAAAGACGGCGGTCTGGCCGTATTGAAAGGCAATATCGCCCTCGACGGCTGTGTCGTAAAAACAGCGGGTGTGGATGAAAGCATCTGGACATTCACCGGGCCGGCCAAAGTCTTCGATTCGCAGGATGCGGCTTGCGAAGGCATATTAGGCGGTCAGGTCGAGTCGGGCGACGTCGTGGTGATTGCCTATGAAGGGCCCAAAGGCGGCCCGGGCATGCAGGAAATGCTCTATCCCACTTCCTATATTAAAAGCCGCCACCTGGGGAAAGAATGCGCCTTGATTACCGACGGCCGTTTCAGCGGAGGCACATCGGGCCTTTCCATCGGACATATTTCGCCCGAAGCCGCTTCCGGGGGAGCTATCGGCCTTGTCCGCAACGGCGACCTGATCGAAATCAATATTCCCGAACGCACCATCCGGGTCAAACTGACCGAGGAAGAACTGGCTGCCCGGCGCCGGGAAGAAGAAGCCCGAGGCCCCAAAGCCTTTACGCCTTCAGTACGGCAAAGAACGGTATCGAAAGCGTTGAAAGCCTATGCCCGCATGGTCTCTTCGGCCGATAAAGGCGGGGTGCGTATCCTGGAAGAATAAGAACAACGACAGCTAACTAAAAGAAAAAACATAAACTCATAGAGAAGAGAAGATAGGTATGGAGAAACAAAAGATAACCGGTTCGGAAGCCTTGTTAAAGGCGTTGATTGCTGAAGGTGTCGACACCATCTTCGGCTATCCCGGGGGCCAGGCCATCCCCATTTACGATAGTTTGTACGATTACAGAGATCAACTCAAACACGTGCTGGTGCGCCACGAACAAGGCGCCACGCATGCGGCCCAGGGATATGCCCGCGTATCGGGAAAAGTTGGAGTGACGTTGGTTACGTCGGGCCCCGGAGCCACCAATACGATTACCGGGATTGCCGATGCCTTGATGGATAGTACGCCGATGGTCGTGATTGCCGGACAGGTTCCTTCCCCGCTGTTGGGCACCGACGCTTTTCAGGAGGTCGATGTCATCGGGATTACCCAGCCTATTACCAAATGGGCCTATCAGATCCGCAAGCCGGAGGAAATTGCGTGGGCCGTGTCGCGCGCCTTTTATATTGCTTCCACGGGGCGTCCCGGGCCGGTCGTGCTGGACTTGGCCAAAGACGCCCAGGTAGGATGGGTGGATTTTGCCTATGAAAAGGTCGACTATATCCGCAGCTACCAGCCGGAACCGGAAATCAAACCCGAACGGATCGCCGAAGCGGCCGCTCTGATTAATGCCGCCCAAAAACCCTTCTGCCTGGTGGGACAGGGCGTTATCCTGGGCGGTGCGGAAGCCGAATTGATGGCTTTCCTGACTAAGAATGATATACCCGCCGGCTCGACAACCCTCGGCCTTTCCGCTTTGCCTTCCGATTTCCCCCTCCATAAAGGCATGTTGGGGATGCACGGAAATGTAGGGCCGAACCGGAAAACCAACGAATGTGATGTACTGATCGCCATCGGCATGCGTTTCGACGACCGCGTGACAGGCGATTTGAACACCTATGCCAAGCAGGCGAAGGTAATTCACCTCGATATCGATAATTCGGAGATCGGGAAGAATGTGCCGGTAGCCGTTAAAGTATTGGGAAATGCCAAAAAGACGATTCCGATGCTTACGGCTTTATTGGAAGAACGCAAACGTGCCGAATGGAACGCTGCTTTCGAACCGGATGCCCGCGAGGAAAACGAAAAAGTGATCGAGAAAGAGCTTTATCCCGCAGAAGGAATGCTCAAAATGGGCGAAGTGGTTCGCAAGGTATCGGAAGCTACCGGCAACGATGCGGTCTTGGTGACGGATGTAGGCCAGAACCAGATGATGGGCGTACGCTACTTCAAATATAAACGCACCCGGAGCGTCGTTACCTCGGGAGGCCTGGGTACGATGGGCTTTGGTTTGCCGGCCGCTTTAGGGGCCAAATTCGGCGCTCCCGACCGCACGGTTTGTTTCTTTACGGGCGACGGCGGCTTGCAAATGACGATCCAGGAACTGGGAACGATTATGCAGGAAAAGCTGAACGTGAAAATTATCGTACTGAACAATAACTTCTTGGGTATGGTACGCCAGTGGCAGGAACTTTTCTTCCATGAACGATACTCCTCCACACCGATGGAAAATCCCGATTTCGTGGCGATTGCGAAAGCGTATGGCATTGCCTCCCGGGCGGTGGATAAGCGTGAGGAACTGGATGAGGCGATCGCCGACATGCTGCACCACGACGGAGCCTATCTGTTGGTGGCTCAGGTGGAACCCTGCGGCATGGTGTATCCGATGGTTCCGGCCGGTGCGAGTGTAACGAATATGATTTTAGGCCAGTAAAGCGAAAGGGAGAAGTTATGACGAACAAGAAATTATATACCGTAATCATCTTTTCGGAGAATACCGTAGGGTTGCTGAATCAGATTACAATTATCTTTACACGGCGGCAACTGAACATCGAAACGCTTTCGGTTTCGCCTTCCGCCATCCGGGGTATTCATAAATTTACCATTACTACCTTTGCCGACGAAGACATGATCGACAAAGTGGTGAAACAAATCGACAAGCGGGTAGATATTCTGAAAGCCTATTACAATACCGACGAAGACTTGGTATTCCAGGAAATCGCCCTCTATAAATTAAGCACCGAACTGTTTATCAAGATGGGTACGGTAGAAGACCTGATACGGAAATACAACGCCCGTATCCTGGAAATGAACGAGAGCTGCGTAGTACTCGAAAAGAGCGGACACTACGATGAAACCCAGGCGCTTTTCAAAGAATTGAGCGAAACGATCGGCGTGCTTCAGTTTATCCGTTCGGGCCGCATCGCCATTACCAAAAGTAAGGTGGAACGGCTAAGCGATATGCTGGCTGAAATGGAACGCAAGATGTTGGAACGCCAAAACCTGGGCGAGTAAACCCCTAAAACCGGACGACGATGGAGAATGTAGGCGAATTTCATTTTGTAAGTGAATCCTATCAATTGGATTTTCGCGGCCGGGTGACGATCCCCATGATCGGAAACTATCTCCTGCATGCCGCCTCTACGCACGCGGCCGACAGGGGATTCGGTTATTCGGATATGACCGAGAAGCATACCGCCTGGGTGCTATCGCGCCTGGCGATCGAAATCACTTCCTATCCGGGCATGTCGGAACCGCTGACGGTGTATACATGGGTGGATGAAGTAGGGCGTTTGTTTACCAGCCGTTGTTTCGAACTGGCCGACGGCAAAGGAAATACGTTCGGATTCGCCCGTTCGATCTGGGCGGCCATCGATTTGCAAACCCGCCGCCCCACTTTGCTGGATACGGAAGGTTTGAAAATCTACCAGTCCGACCGCCCGTGCCCCATTGAAAAACCCGGAAAAATCACGCCGGCCGAATCGGTTTCCGAAGGCGTGCCTTACCGGGTAAAATACAGCGACCTGGACGTAAACGGACATTTGAACAGCATCAAGTACATGGAACATCTGTTGGATCTGTTCGATCTGGAAATGTTCCGCGCCGGGCAGATCCGCCGTTTCGAGATCGCCTACCAGTCGGAAGGCCGGTACGGAATGGAGCTGGCTTTGCACCAAACCCGGGTAGCACCCGACAAATACGATATGGCCATCTGCCACGAAGGCAAAGCGATCTCGCGGGCCTCGGCCGTGTGGACAACCGGCTGAACCGGCCGGCTGCAAAAGAAAAAGGAAAGCGTTCAGAAGAAAAAAACGTGATCCGGAAAAGCGGACAGGAATGTCCCCCCAAAAAAGAATTTTTTTAGTCACATTTAATAGTTATAAAAAATGGCAGTTATGAATTTTGGCGGTGTAGACGAAAATGTCGTTACCCGCGAAGAATTTCCATTGGAAAAGGCAAGAGAAGTGTTGAAAAACGAAACCATCGCCATCATCGGTTACGGTGTACAAGGCCCGGGCCAAAGCCTGAACCTGCGTGACAACGGTTTCAACGTAATTGTAGGTCAACGCAAAGGGGGCGCTACCTGGGATAAAGCCGTAGCCGACGGTTGGGTACCGGGCGAAACCCTGTTCGATATTGAAGAAGCCGCAGAACGAGGCACGATCATCCAATACCTGCTTTCCGACGCCGCCCAGATCGAAGTATGGCCGCGCATCAAAAAATACCTCACTCCCGGCAAAGCCCTTTATTTCTCCCACGGGTTCGCCATCACCTACAAAGACCGCACGAACATCATTCCTCCCGCCGATGTAGACGTAATCATGGTCGCTCCGAAGGGTTCGGGTACGTCGCTGCGCCGCATGTTCCTGCAGGGCCGCGGATTAAACTCCAGCTATGCTATTTTCCAGGATGCCACCGGCAAAGCGTGGGATCGGGTAGTGGCCTTGGGAATCGGCGTCGGTTCGGGTTACCTGTTCGAAACGACTTTCAAGAGAGAAGTATATTCCGACCTGACGGGCGAACGCGGTACCTTGATGGGCGCCATCCAGGGCCTGCTGCTGGCGCAGTACGAAACCTTGCGTGAACACGGCCACGAACCTTCCGAAGCATTCAACGAAACGGTGGAAGAACTGACGCAGTCGCTCATGCCGCTCTTCGCCGAAAACGGCATGGACTGGATGTATGCCAACTGCTCCACGACCGCCCAGCGCGGCGCCCTCGACTGGATGGGCCCGTTCCACGACGCAACGAAACCGGTATTTGAAAAACTGTATAACGAAGTAGCATCAGGCAACGAGGCACAGCGTTCGATCGATACGAACAGCAAGCCCGATTACCGCGAAGGGCTGAACAAAGAACTCGAAGCGCTCCGCAACAGCGAAATGTGGCGTACGGGTGCTGTGGTTCGCAAACTCCGTCCGGAAAACAACTAACCGCTTACAATCCATTTATATCAGAAAGAAGGCAAGTCGCAATAGGAA
>DBFJSK010000069.1:0-3624 GCA_048403675.1 Tannerellaceae bacterium
TATCCCCTTCATCACTTGCTTAAAGAGGTAAGTATGGAAATGGGTGTAGGCTTCGGCGCTCAGCTCGTCGGGGAAGGATAGAACGACTAACGGATGCCCCTGACAATCGCCGTGATAGGGCGGATGCACATGGGGATACGGATTGGCCCTGTAGCCCGAACGTTCGTAAAAAGCTTTTCTTCGCCGGGTGAGTTCATCGACAGGCGGATCGATTTCCAACACGATAGGTTTACCTTTTTGAGCCAGCAACGCCAGCGCTTTTTGTCCATAGCTGCGTCCGCGCAAAGCCGGCTCGATGCAAAAATGTTCTACATAAATAAAATCCTGTGTTTCCCAATAAAGCAGGAGGCCAGCAAAGGCGTTTCCGTCATAGATCAAATCGAAATGATAATCCGGATGGACAAGCGCTTCCACCTGAGAAGCGTTTTCCCGCTGCTCATGATAAGGGAAGCTTTGCCGATAAAGTGCGATGGCTTCGGCGAATCGCGGATCAGTTGGCGATGTCAATCTCTGAAATTCCATTTTCTTTGAAAGGATTTATAAAAAACGATGGCCTTGTCTCCACTCAGATTTACCCAAAACAGGTTCAGGTGCTCACCCTCCTCCCGACATCCGTGTGTTTCCTCCGGAAAGGAACAGCAAGCCGCACTCCCCGGAAGAAAACCATTCAGGTTAAGAGTTCTTTTGAACTGTCGTACCTTATTTCTTTTTAGCAACCCTCTGCGTTATTTCTTCTTAGCCGCCGTGCGCCGTTTGGTGGCAGGCTTATCGGCAGCTTCGCTGATAATCTTTTTGCAATCGTCCAGCGTCAGCTCTTCCGGATGCGTCACCGATTTGGGAATCCGGTAATTGGCCCCTTTATAAGCCAGGTACGGGCCGTAACGGCCGTTGAGAATTTCCAAATCCGGTTCTTCATCGAATTTCTTGATAAAGCGCTGTTCGTCCTTATGCCGTTTGGCCTCGATCAGTTCGATCGCTTCTTCTGCCGTAATCGTCAGCGGATTGAATTGCTTCGGGATGGAAACGAATTTCCCCTGGAAACGGATAAAAGGCCCGAACCGGCCGACGGCGGCAACCATCGGGGCCTCTTCATATTCGCCGATCGTACGGGGCAAATCAAACAGTTTCAAGGCTTCTTCCAAGGTAATCGTCTCGATAGACTGTCCCTTCATCAAAGTAGCGAACTGAGGTTTGGGCGCCTCCTTGTCGTCGGTACGCGCCTGCCCGATCTGTACCACCGGGCCGTACCGGCCGATTTTCACGAATACCGGCTTGCCGCTTTTGGGATCGATCCCCAACTCGCGTTCGCCCACCTTGTGCTCGGTACGAACGGCCGACGTCGTTTCGACGATGGGATGAAACATTTTATAGAATTTATCGATTGCTTCCGTCCAGATCATTTCCCCTTCGGCCACAGCGTCGAATTCTTTTTCTACGCTAGCGGTAAAGTTATAATCCATCACGCTGGGGAAATATTCCATCAGAAAGTCGTTGACTACGGTACCGATGTCGGTCGGCATCAGCTTATTGCGATCGGCCCCTACCGTTTCGGTTTTATCCACCTCCTTAATGGCATTCTTGGCCAAGGTAATCACACAGAAATTACGTTGCGTGCCTTCCTTATCGCCCTTTACGACATATTCGCGGTTCTGAATCGTCTGGATCGTCGGCGCATAGGTAGAAGGACGACCGATGCCGAGTTCTTCCAGCCGGCGCACCAGGCTGGCTTCCGTATAGCGGGGAGGCCGCTGCGTAAAACGTTCGGTAGCCACGATCTCTTTGAGCGAAAGCGCATCGTGAAGTTTTACCGGCGGCAAAAGACCGTTTTCCTGTTCTTTTTCGTTTTCATCGTCGTAGCTTTCGCGGTAAACCTGGAGGAAACCGTCGAAAGTGACGACTTCGCCCGTGGCTACGAATTTTTCCTTTTTCCCGTCGATACCTACAGAAATTGTCGTCCGCTCCAGTTCGGCATCGGCCATCTGGCTGGCGATGGTGCGTTTGCGGATCAATTCGTAAAGCTTCTTTTCCTGAGCCGATCCGGAGATCTCCGCATGGCTGATATAAGTGGGACGGATAGCCTCGTGCGCTTCCTGCGCCCCCTTGCTCTTGGTATGGTATTGACGGAACTTATAATATTTTTCACCGTACGTATCAAAGATCGTTTCCTTAGCCGTGCCCAGCGCCAGGTCGCTCAGATTGACCGAGTCGGTACGCATATACGTGATCAACCCCGATTCGTACAACCGTTGGGCAATCATCATGGTTTGGGAAACCGAATAACCCAGCTTACGGGCCGCTTCCTGTTGCAAGGTAGAAGTGGTGAAAGGAGGAGCCGGCGTTTTCTTAACCGGTTTGGTCGTAATATCATCGATCGAGAAAGCGGCTTTTTTGCAGGATTCCAGGAAATCGATCACCTCTTGTTTATCTTTCAACCGTTTGTTCAGTTCAGCCTTCAGCAAAGTGGTTCCGTCGGGCAAGATAAAGCTGGCGATCACACGGAAAGCCGCTTCGGAAACAAATTCATTGATTTCCCGCTCGCGTTCCACAATCAACCGGACAGCTACCGACTGGACGCGGCCGGCCGAAAGAGCCGGTTTGACCTTGCGCCATAAGATAGGCGAAAGTTCGAACCCCACGATGCGATCGAGTACCCGGCGGGCCTGCTGCGCGTTGACCAGGTCGATATTGATGTCGCGTGGAGTTTCGATGGCATGCAAAATAGCATTCTTGGTAATTTCGTGAAAGACGATACGCTTCGTATTTTCGGGTTTCAGCCCCAGCACCTCATACAAATGCCAGGAGATGGCTTCTCCCTCGCGGTCCTCATCGGAAGCCAGCCAGACCTGCTCAGCCGCCTTCGCTTCGGTTTTCAGTTCGGATACCAGTTTTTTCTTATCGGTCGGTATCACATATTGAGGCGTATAGTTATTTTCGATATCGATACTGAATTCCTTCGTTTTCAAATCGCGGATATGCCCGTAGCTCGACATCACTTTGTAGTCCTTCCCAAGGAACTTTTCGATGGTCTTTGCTTTGGCGGGCGACTCCACTATTACCAAATTTTTTTGCATATTCTCTTCTTTCATGTTGGAAACAGGATGCAAATGTACATGAAAATTTTGTATTCTCCCACAGAAGCGTAAAAATGTGGAAATTACCCTTTCCGCCTAAACACACGGCAAGCCCGCCTTTTGCCTGTAAAAGAAAGGGCGGCGACATCCGATGCAGGATCGAACGCATACCGCCCCCCCGACAGGCAACGGGCAGACTTGACAAAAGAGAAAACACCTCTACTGTGCGCTTCCTATCGATCCGAAGGTAGAGAGAAAGCTTCCCGGAGCCGGTTTCATCAGCGGTTTAATTTTTCTTCCAACAGTTTGATATAGTAGCCTCCCACTACCGAACGAGCCTGGAAACCGCGCTGTTTCGGCGTATCGGTAAATACCCAGTCGGACATCGGAACCCGGTCGGTCGTTTCGTTGACAAAGCGGTAAACGGGCGCGATAAATTGTTCGAACGTCGCTTTATCGTCGGCCAAGGTAGCCGTCCACATAATCCAGTCGGTCTTCGTATACAATTCGCGGTTGTCCAGAGGCAAGCCGTATTTATTTTGTTTTTGAAGAT
>DBFJSK010000070.1:0-8873 GCA_048403675.1 Tannerellaceae bacterium
ATCGCCTCCGTTTGTTTTTCATAAGGAGCCTGTTTCGGGTAGAGGACAATAAGAAAATCGAAGTCTTTAAAAGTTAATTAAAATTTGATTATCCTTATTATCTGTTTAAAGACAAAACAGAACGAAATCTGTTTTGTACATTTGCCACCAAATCCAAAAATTCGTTCATGTTTACGAAAAAGTTATTCATTTATATCGGTTTGATCGCGGCCTTCGGTTCTTTTTCCGTGTACGGACAGCAGGAAGTCGGAGCCGCTGCCGACGTGTCCTCTTCTGCCCGGCCCGTAGCCGAACAAGATACGCTCCGCCGGCAGAAAGAAGTATTGACAATCGACGGTAAGCCGATGACGGAAAAGCAATTGGCCCGTTACCGGAAACAACTGCATAAGGATTCGATCCGGGCTACCAAACGTGTTTGGTGGTCGGTATTGGGCGGCCCGTCGTATACGCCCGAAGCTTCCTTGGGCTTGGGCGGCGCCGTACTGGCCAGTTTCCGGATGAATATGCATGATACGATTTCCCAACGTTCGTTTATCCCGGCCGGATTCAATATTACGTTGAACGGTACGTTTGTACTGGCCGGGGCCGGTACGCTTTTTTTTAAGGAGAACCGTTTCCGCATTTACATCAATTATAGCTACCGCAATGAGCCATCGCATTATTTCGGCAAAGGATACGCTACGGTGGAGCATGTGGAAAAAAGCGATTCCACGACAAAATTCCATAAGAGTTCTTTTCAGCTTTATCCCCGTTTTGTGTGGGAAATCAAACCTCATTTTTATCTGGGGACATTGTTTGACGTGAATTACAGCAAATCGACCGATATTAATCCGGTAATGGAACAAGATCCCTATTTCCGGAAGTTCAAAACCAAGTATGTGAATATCGGAATCGGGGGGCTGATACAGTACGATACCCGCAACGATGTGGCCACGCCCTCGTCGGGCATGTTGCTCAGCGGTACGGCCCGGATCTACGGAAAATATTTGGGAGGGGCCTATAATTATGAAATGTTCGATTTGGAATACCGGCAGTTTCAGCAGGTTTTCCGTCCGCGCAGTACGCTGGCCTGGGTGGCCCGGTCGCTGATCGGCGTGGGAGACGTGCCTTTTACCGAACTTCCCTCCTTCGGGTCGCCTTTCGATTTGAGGGGATATTACTGGGGAAAATACCGCGATAAGACGATGGCCTATGCCATTGTGGAATATCGCCACATGTTCGGCAGCCCCGAAAAGTACCGGAGCGGTAATTTCTGGGCGAAATGCGGATTTGTGGGGTGGATCGGAACCGGAACGATCGGAAATGCGCCGGTGGTGGATTGGAATAAGTGGAAATTTAATTACGGCGTGGGGCTGCGTGTACAGATGCAACCCGGCAAGAATTTCCGTCTGGATGTGGGAAAAGACCCGAACCAGAGCGGGATGGCCGTGTATATGAATATGACGGAAGCTTTTTAAAGAACTTTCCGCCAGGTTGGAAGAAAACAGATACTCCACCGAAGGGGGCGCCTGTTCGAGCTTTGTTTTCGTTCACGCAAGAAAACAAGGAAAATCAACTGACGGAAACCGTAATTTAACCTCCCTTTTTTGTTTTCTGGGCGAATCTTTCTACCTTTGCCTCACAAGAAAGGGGTGCCATACTATAGGGCTGAGATTATACCCTCGAACCTGATGCGGGTAATGCCGCCGTAGGAAACAGAGCTGGCTTTTTCCCTCCTTCTTGCTAAAAGAATGAACGCAACAACACCATTTCGCTACCCGACCGCCCTTACCATTGCCGGCTCCGACAGCGGCGGGGGGGCCGGAATACAGGCCGATCTGAAGACTTTTTCGGCTTTAGGCGTCTACGGCCTGTCGGCCATTACGGCCGTCACGGCACAAAATACCCGGGAAATCCGTCGTTTCGAAGCGATCGATTCTGGTTTGTTGCGCGATCAATTGGACGTTTTATTCGACGATTTCACCATCGACGCCGTTAAAATCGGCATGTTGCCCACTGCCGGGGCCGTACAAACGGTAGCACGGCTTCTCGCGCGCTTTCCTTCGCTTCCCGTCGTACTCGATCCCGTATTGGTATCTACCAGCGGCAGCCGACTGATCGACGCCCCGGCTATCGACCGGATGCGCGACGAACTTTTTCCGCGGATTACTTTACTTACCCCCAATGCGGTTGAAGCCGGCTTTCTGACCGGTATCTCCGTTCATACCGAAGCCGACCGGGAAGCTGCCGGGCTTTGCTTGGCGAAGGAAGGATGTAAAGCGGTCTTGATAAAAGGCGGCCATTTGGAGGGGGACGAAAAAACGGATGTTTTGTTTATGTCCGGTACGGTATCCGAGGCTATACCCAGCGTTGTTTCAAACACTGTTTGCGGCGTTTTGCCTGCGTCGCCCGGCACGATAAAATCGTTTCGTTTCAAAAGTTCTGCGGTGGCTACGTCCAATACGCACGGTACGGGCTGTACCCTGTCGTCGGCGATTGCCGCCTATCTGGCTTTGGGCGCTGCGCTGGAAGACGCGGTAGGAAAGGCCAAATGCTACATTACCCAGGCGTTGCAAAGCGGCAGGGATGTACAAACCGGCAATGGGAACGGCCCGTTGAACCATTTTTTTGCTCCGCTTCCTTTACAAAAGATAAGCCTCTTAAAAGAATGAAACAGTTGTTCGTCATTACCTGGCCCGAGTTTTTCCCGGGAGAAACGGAACTGCTGGAACGTCTTTTCGAAGCGGGCCTTGCACGTTTGCACCTTCGTAAACCGGGTAGCAGCCGGGAAGAATTGCGTACGTTTCTGGCCGCATTGCCGGTTGCATACTATCCCCGTATCGTTCTTCACGACCATTTCGAATTGCTTGGCGAAGCTTTTCTGGCGGGCCGGCTGGGCGGGTTGCACCTCAATCGCCGCCATCCCCGACGGCCCGAGGCCTATGCGGGGCCGATAAGTTGTTCGTGCCATAGCCTGGCCGAGGTAGCGGAAAAACAAGGGTTCGATTATGTTTTTCTCAGTCCGATTTTCCCCAGTATTTCCAAACAAGGTTACGGTGAGGGATTTCCTCCGGAAGTTTTGCAGCAGGCCACCCGGCAAGGACAGATCCATCAGCGGGTGATCGCTTTGGGCGGTATTTCCCTCCAGACCCTTCCGCGGCTGGCGAATACCGGATTCGGGGGGGTAGCTGTGTTGGGAGCGCTCTGGGGCGCCGACCCTTCGGCCGAAGCATCCGATGCCATTATTCAACGCTATAAAATACTCCAACAATGCCTCTGACAGAACAAAATACGTTTCCGGCGCGTTTCCTTGGAAACGGACGCTTGATGTTTATCACCCATCCTACGGCGCGCTATACTGAATGGGAAGAAATAAAACAGGTGCTCGCCGGCGGATGTACCTGGGTACAGTTGCGGATGAAGGGAACGCTGAACCTGGCCGCCGCCCGGCAGGCTGTCGCGCTTTGCGCCGGCTACGGCCCCGACCGTACGTTGTGTATCGACGACGATCTACCGGTTGCCCTCGCCTCAGGAGCGGGGGCCGTGCACCTGGGTAAAAACGATCTGCCGGTAGCCGACGCCTGGCGCGAAGCGGGTGAAGCGCGTAAAAAAGCAGGTTTCCTTATCGGCGCTACGGCCAATACGCTAAGCGACATACGCCGGGCGGCGGCAGCCGGAGCTTCCTACATCGGTTTGGGCCCTTACCGGTTTACGCAAACGAAGAAAAACCTCAGCCCCGTTTTGGGCCTGGAAGGGTATCGCAGCCTGATGGATGCTGTGCGCGAAGCGGGGATCGATATTCCGGTATATGCTATCGGAGGGATTTTGCTGGACGACGTGGCTTTGTTGATGCAGACTGGTGTCCACGGCGTGGCGGTATCGGGTGCGATTGCAGGCGCTTCCGATCCGGCGGAAATGACACGCCGGTTGCTGGATGAAATAAATAAATATTAAAACTATATAGCATGGCAAACAAAAAGAATATGCGTATCACCTACCCTGCCTCGGAGAAAATTTATATTCCGGGCGAAATCAATAAAATCAGAGTAGGCATGCGTAAAATCAAATTGCTGGATACGGTTACCCTCGACGAAAACGGGGAGCGGGTGTTTAAGAAGAACAATCCGGTGATTGTGTACGATACGAGCGGCCCGTATTCGGATGCGAAGATACCGATTGACATCAAAGCCGGCATTCCGCGGCTTCGGGAAGAATGGTACGGCCGTCGCAAGGATATGGTGCAATTGGAAGCCCTCTCTTCCCGATACGGGCGGGAGCGCTTGGCCGATGCCTCGCTCGACGCGATCCGGTTTCCGAAACAACATCTTCCCTACCGGGCGAAAGAGGGTAAGAATATTACGCAGATGTATTATGCCAAACGGCGCATCATTACGCCGGAAATGGAATATGTGGCGATCCGCGAAAACCAGCAGATCGAAGCGGTGGGGTTGAAATCGTATATTACGCCCGAATTCGTACGGAAAGAAGTGGCTGCGGGACGCGCTATTATCCCGGCCAATATCAATCATCCCGAAGCCGAGCCGATGATTATCGGGAAAAAATTCCTGGTCAAGATCAATACGAATATCGGCAATTCGGCTCTTTCGTCGGGTATCGATGAAGAGATCGAAAAGGCGGTATGGAGTTGTAAATGGGGGGGCGATACGTTGATGGATCTGTCCACCGGCAATCATATACACGAAACCCGCGAATGGATTATTCGCAACTGTCCGGTGCCGATGGGCACGGTTCCCATCTACCAGGCCTTGGAAAAGGTAAACGGCCGGGTGGAAGACCTCAGTTGGGAGATTTATCGCGATACGCTGATCGAACAGGCGGAGCAGGGGGTGGATTATTTTACCATTCATGCCGGCTTGCTCCGGAGCCATCTGGATCTGACGCTGACGCGGCTGACGGGTATCGTATCGCGCGGCGGTTCGATTATGGCCAAGTGGATGCAATTGCATGCAGAGGAAAACTTCCTCTATACGCATTTTGCCGAAATCTGTGAGATCCTGAAAACCTATGATGTGGCTGTTTCCATCGGCGACGGCCTCAGGCCCGGCTCGATTTACGACGCCAACGACGCGGCTCAGTTTGCCGAACTGCATACGATGGGCCACCTGACGCGGATAGCTTGGGATCAGTTCGTGCAGGTAATTATCGAAGGCCCGGGCCATGTGCCGATGAACAAGATTCAGGAGAATATGAAAGAGCAGCAGTATGCCTGTCATGGGGCGCCGTTCTATACTTTAGGCCCGTTAACCACGGATATTGCTCCGGGTTACGACCATATTACCTCGGCTATCGGGGGGGCACAAATCGCCTGGCACGGTACGGCGATGATCTGTTATGTAACACCGAAGGAGCATTTGGGATTGCCCAATAAGGAAGATGTACGCAACGGGGTGGTGGCTTATAAGATTGCGGCCCATGCCGCCGACCTGGCCAAGGGGCATCCGGGGGCGCAGGTGCGCGATAATGCGCTGAGTAAAGCCCGTTTCGATTTCCGCTGGAAAGACCAATTTAATCTTTCCCTCGATCCGGAAAGGGCCTTGCAGTATTATAAGGAAAGTGCTGTGACGGACGGTGAATATTGTACGATGTGCGGCCCTAATTTTTGCGCGATGCGCTTGAGCAAAGATTTGCATAATGCTTGTAAAGAGTAGCCGGGGCGTCTTTTTGACGGGTATGCCGGGGTATTTTCTGCTCATCGGTTAGCTCTGTTCATCGGTTAAACGCAGGAAGCGGTTGCTTGTATTTTGGTCGGTGGCCTTCCATGTTTCCTTTGCCTTTGGCTCAGCCTGGGGCAAAGGAAAAGCGGGCGGGCGGGTAAAGAAGACCGTGTTTTCAAAAGCAAAGCGTCCTCCGAAAAGTGGATCCTTGCACTTTCGGGGGGACGCTATTTGAACAGGGCGAGCAGACGCTGTTCAACCAAATCGTCATACCGTTTTTTTTCCACAAATACCTGGCGGAAGAGTTCGTTCCTGTTCCCGCGTTGCAATTTGAAAGGATAGGATTTGAATTTGAGGTTATGCTTGATAATCACCTTCCATAGCTCCTGTTGTTTGGAATTGCATTTTTTCATGAGTTCGTCGTACTGCCTCTTTCGCAGTATCGTTTCATCGACCGCACACAACACGGCTTTTTCGAGTTTCCGGTTATTTTTAATTTTCAACAGTTTATCGAAAGTATGCTTCCCGTCGAAAAGCAGTAAGCCGAATCCCTTTTTGGAACAAAAATCCATCAACACTTCCGCTTTCATTTGCACTTTATCTTCGAGCATGCTCGGCAAATCTTTGATTTCGACCAGTACAAATTCTTTTGTATCGAGATAAAGTCCGAAATCGGGCGTGTACGTACGTTTCCTGCCGCCGCGCCGGTACGGGATTTGTACAGGCTGCTCGTAATAAAAAAGCACATTCTTCAGTTGTTCGAGCTGCTTGATAAAATTCAGCTCCATCCCCGATTCGTACTGAATCTCTCTTTTACATTTTTCCGAATAAAACACGCCGCTTTTATAGCGGGGATGTTCCGACACCACCCGCTGGGGCCGGAGAAGATCGAAGAAATCGATTTCATACGAAGCCCGGTGATGGAACCACAAAATTTGTCTATATAATTTTTGTTCTTTACTAAGCATTTTGATTGCAGGCCCGATTACTGAACCGCCCCCCTCCTCTTCTCTCTTTTTTAAGGAACGCTAAACGATTCGTTCACCTGCACAAAAGGTATACGTATCGCGGGGAAAAGGCGTTCCGGGGGCAGCGAATCCAAGCGGAATTGCTGCCGGGCCTGTACAAAAGTACAAGGTAAACTTGTTAATTCCTCCGAAAAAATTGTTATTTAACTACGTTGCGCCAAGATACGGCCGGCCGCATACCCTTCTTCATACAGTGCGGCCAGCTTGCGGGGATTATTCTCCGTACGCCCGACCTTGACAGGCGAATCCGGGCGGATCACCAGCGCTTTGCCTTCTGCTTCCAACCGATCGATATAATCCAATACTTCGTTGTAATCGCGGTAACGAGCTTTCAACTTAGCCCGGATAGCCGGATAATGGCGGTAAATAAATCCCGGCAAATAGAAATCCTTCTCTTCTTTGCGATAGCCTTTCGGACGCGTTAGGATAAGGACGTTTTGGGCATATCCGTCGGCCTCAGCGCGCCGGATGGGAATTGCATCGGCCACCCCGCCGTCCACCATCGGAATCCCGTCGACATGGGCCAGCGGGCACATGACGGGCAGCGAACAGGAGGCCCGCAAAATGGCCAGTAACCGATCCGGGTCGCGCTTTTCCTCGTAATACATGGCTTCCCCGGTTAGGCAGTTGGCAGTAACCATCACAAACCGGTCGGGATTGCGGAAATAAGTCTCGTAATCGAACGGGTAATATTTTTCCGGATAGGTATAAAAAAGAAAATCGAGGTCGATATAGCCTTTTCCGCGCAGAAAATGGCGGAGGCCGATATAATTGTATTTTTCCAACAAATCGATATTACTGAACCTCGACCGGCCACGCTGGCGGGAAGCATACGAGATGCCGTTGCTCGCCCCGGCCGATACGCCGATGGTGTAGGGAAACCAAATCTGATGATCCATAAAATAATCCAGCACGCCGACGGTGAAAATGCCTCGCATGCCGCCCCCTTCCAAAACTAATCCTGTTTGATGATCGACTTCCATATTCTGCCTAATTTCATAAAAAAAGCCATTGCCTGGCTCCCACCGGACAATGGCCACAAAAATATAATAAATCAGCGATAAATAATAGTTCTTTTTTATAATATCGGCCGACGGCAGGCTCGTTGCCCCCATTCCGCCAGCTTCAATCCGGTCAATGCCCTTTGAGCGTCACTTCGTTTTGCAACTGTCCGTGAAGGAAGGCTTCGATATTCTGCATCGTCGTTTCGGCAATGTTGTACATCGCTTCCTTGGTGAAAAACGCTTGGTGGGAAGTGACAATTACATTGTTGAACGACAACAGACGGGCCAGTACATCATCATCGATAATCTTATCCGACTTGTCTTCGTAAAAATAATCGCCCTCTTCTTCGTACACATCCAAACCGGCTGCCGATACCTGTTTTTCCTTCAGGCCCTCGATCAACGCATTGGTATGAATCAATTGTCCGCGTCCGGTATTGATAATCATCACCCCTTTCTTCATTTTCGCAATCGACTGCTCGTTAATCAGGTAACGGGTCTGGTCGGTGAGCGGACAATGCAACGATATAATATCCGACTCGCGATACAATACATCCAGCGGTACGTATTCGAATCCCTCTTCTTTGGCAAAGGCTTCGTCGGGATACAAATCGTTGGCCAGAATACGCATACCTAATCCTTTGAGGATATGGATCAGGATCTTGGCGATCTTACCGGTGCCGATGATACCGGCCGTTTTGCCGTGCATATCGAAGCCCATCAAGCCGTTGAGCGAGAAATTCCCGTCGCGTGTGCGCCAATAAGCCCGGTGAATCTTCCGGTTGAGCGACAACATCAAGGCTACCGTGTATTCGGCTACTGCATACGGCGAATAAGCCGGTACCCGTACGACCGGCAACCGGCCGGCTGCCGCTTCCAGATCTACATTATTGAAGCCTGCACACCGCAGCGCCAATAATTTCACCTCATTTTTTACCAAGGCATCGATTACTTCCCTGTCGGCCGAATCGTTTACAAAAATGCAAACGACATCCGCACCGGTGGTCAGCATGACATTATTTGCATTCAGATGCCCTTTGAAATAACGAATATCATAGCCGAATTGTTCGTTTACTTTATCGAACGAGGCAATATCGTAAGGCTTCGCTCCGAAAAATGCAATTTTACAGGCCATAACTTAATTTTTATATATAACTAAACAAAGGTAGCAAATGTTTAAAAAGTGA
>DBFJSK010000071.1:0-2688 GCA_048403675.1 Tannerellaceae bacterium
CGGTGCGGTGTGTGCAAGAATAAAAAGGAAGGCGAATTGCCTTCCGCAACACCACCCCCACGTAGGTGATATGGAGTTACTCGTGCACGACCTGGATACGAAAATTTCAAAATTATAAAATATTGAAAAATGAAAATTAGAACAACATATACCAGCCTTTTCCTTGCCACCCCGTTGGCAGGATGTACGAGCGAGAACAAGCAAAAGACAGACAACCCCCAGGATAGCGGTGGAACAGACAACGCCAATGTAGCCCCGTTCCGGCAGACTTCCGGCAAACGGCCGTATCTAACGGCGAGCTCCAAACTGCCAGTTAAAAATCACGAATAACCGGGGATAAAAAAACTGCCTCCGCGGGAAAAGCCTTCAAAAGTAGAATACTCACCTTTTGAAGCGCCTTTCCCGTTCGGAAACAGTCTCCTATTTTACAAAGTCCTTCTCATTTTCCTATCCGGAAGAAGAGCTGCGCCCTTCAGCCGAAAAACAGAAAACGGACGAAAGCATCAAAAACTATACCCTACCCGCACGCCGAGAAGCGCCTGGTCGTAATCCTTGATAATATTATACTTCACTTCCAGTCCGACCGATAAATTCTCCGTGGCATACACTTCGCCGCCCAAACCGATATTCGCGCCGAAACGCGTCCGGTTGATCGACAAATCATTACCGGCATCATGTTTCCAGAACGACAGATCCACGCCGGCCAACGGATAAAAGCCGAACATTTCGCTCAATTTCACCACATAATGCGCGTTCAGGTCGATCGCCCAAGCGCTCGTCCCGTCGTTCTTCACGAAGGCCGTCACAGAAGGACTCAACCGGATGGCGTCGGTAATACAATAGCGATAGTCCACCCCCAAGGTTGCGTTCTTGGAATCGAACCCGTAGCCAATGTTAAACCCTACCGACGACCGGCCGGCCTCGGTCTGTGCATACGCACCCACACTGAAAACAACCAACAACAGTAACACCATTAATTTTTTCATACGCTTCTTTTTTTAATTCAACAAATCAGACTATATAACACTATTTCACCTTCAATCGTTCACCCGCCGAGCGCACAATGCTGCGATAATATTCCTCGTCGTAGCCGGGGAAATCGGGATAAGCCGACAAACCGTACCCGTTTTGTTTGAAATGGCCGTTCTCTTCTTTCTTCACATTCCCGTCGATATACTTCACCAGCAAATACTCGCCGAGCTGTTTCCAACGCGCCGTAGCCGCATCCGCCGTGGTGGTGCTATACCAGGTCAGGAATTTCACCGCTTCGGCCGGATCTTTAGCATACAGTTCCGAAGCCGCTTTATCGATAGCCGGAAGCATCTGCCGATAGCCGTTTTCCAACTCCTGCTGTACCGGACGAATATCCCCGATCATAAAACTATACTTATGATACGCCATATTGGCCACCCAGTTGTGAATCCAGAAAGCCGACGTCCAGGAAAAGTTCATCATATCGCCGTTGCCTACCCGGTAACATTCGGGCGCCTGGGTTACCGAACAATAAATGGGCGTAAACACAGCCATATCCGCATCGTCCACGCCAAACCAAAGGATACCTCCTACCGCGTCGGGCAACCAACTGCGCATCTGGGGCACAATCACGAAAGCCGTCTGTTGCGTAGCGATAGCCCGCTCGTTGGTATATTCCTGCCCGTCCACCTTGAACGTCATCGGACGCCAGCGGTAAGGCACTTTGTAGGAACCGGCGCCGGCATCCCGCGTCATATCCAGATCGGTACCTTCGAAATGGTCGCGCATGCCGTTCTGCACGTCCTGTACGGACAGCAAGCGATCGGGCTTGATATACAGGGGCATCGGTTCTTTGGAAGGATCTCCTTTAATCAGGTCGGCATAGCGATCCATCGACGGATCGTATTTGCGGAAGAACGACCACACGCGGGCTTCGCATCCCCGGAGCGCGCTGAAATCGTAAGGACAATAGGCTTTCTGGAAACTGAAATCCTTGTCTTTTCCTTTGAAGTAGCCTTTTTCCCTGGCAAAGGAAACCACATCGGGCGAATAGAGGCAATTCTCCTTATCGTCGAAAGGAATCTGCTGGATACGCGACTGGTTGGCATGGGCCGAAATACAATCGTCGGGGATGCGGATCGCCACCCAGACAGCGCCTTTGCGGCCGGGGCCTTTACCGACCATTTCCATGATCCAGGCTTCGTTCTTATCGGCAATCGAGAAGGATTCGCCGCTGCTGTAATAGCCGTAGTCGCGCACCAGGCCGGTCATCACATCGATGGCTTCGCGGGCCGTTTTGGAGCGTTGCAACGCCACGTAAATGAGGCTTCCGTAATCCATGATGCCGGCGGTATCTACCAGCTCGTGCCGGCCGCCGAAGGTACTTTCGGTAATGGCTACCTGGTGTTCGTTCATATTTCCTACTACGGAATAAGTTCGGGCTACTTGAGGAATTTGCCCCAGAGGTTTGCCCGAATCCCATTCCGTGATGCCGAGCATCGTGCCGGGCGCCCAGGTGGCCGCCGGGAAGCGGTACAATTCCCCGTACAACGCGTGCGAATCGGCGGCATAACTAATCATGACCGACCCGTCCACAGAGGCCTTTTTTCCTACCAGCAAACCGGTACAGGCCACAGCCTTCATCCCGGAGAGCGCGACTGCCGCGGCAGCCATCCAAATCAAAGTCTTTCTCATATAACTAAAGTTTAAACGAAT
>DBFJSK010000072.1:0-4349 GCA_048403675.1 Tannerellaceae bacterium
AGGGGGCGCACGGTAGTAGGGCTTGCCGGCGGTCGGTGGGGGAACGGGCAGGTGGGGTTTGACGGATTGGTGGAGGGAACAGGCCGTTTGGGGGTTGACCGGCTTGCCGGCTGTACTGAGGGGGCGCACGGTAGTAGGGCTTGCCGGCGGTCGGTGGGGGGAACGGACAGGTGGGGTTTGACAGGTTGGTGGAGGGAACAGGCCGTTTGGGGGTTGACTGGCTTGCCGGCTGTACTGAGGGGGCGCACGGTAGTAGGGCTTGCCGGCTGTCGGTGGGGGGAACGGACAGGTGGGGTTTGACGGGTTGGTGGAGGGAATGGGCTGGTTGGTTTGCCGGGGTCGGTGGAGGAACGAGCCGGTTGGCTTTCCCTGCGGTTGGCTTTCCCCGCGGCAGGGAAAGGAACTGGCCGGTGGACAGGACTTGTGCCGCCCGGCCTATCGGGGGGGAAAGGCCTGGGAAAACAGGCAGGTTGAAGGAGCCGTGTTTTTTCGGTTGCCGTACAAGGTCATGTGGAAAAAAAACAGTAGCTTTGCTAAGTGGTTGACCCCAGGGCTTTGCGGGGCGTATGGAAGGGGGGCCGAAAAATTAAAAACTGTATACTATGGAACAAAAAGAGAGATTGATCCGCTTCGACTGGGCGGCGAAACGTTTGCTTCGGAATAAGGCAAATTTCGGGGTATTGGAGGGTTTTCTGACGGTATTGCTGGGGGAGGAAATCCGGATTATGGAGATTTTGGAGAGCGAGAGCAATCAGCTCAGCGAGGAAGATAAATTCAACCGGGTGGATATAAAGGCGAAGAACAGCAAGGGTGAGATCATCCTGGTGGAGATTCAGAATACCCGTGAAATCCATTATCTGGAGCGTATTTTATATGGCGTGGCGAAAACAATCGTGGAGCATATCGAGCTGGGCCAGTTGTATTCGAACGTGAAGAAGGTGTATTCGATCAGTATTCTTTATTTCGACATCGGCAAAGGGGATGATTATCTGTATCATGGTCAGAATACGTTCTTAGGCGTGCATACGGGCGACCGTTTGGAGGTAACGACCAAGGAGAAGGATGCGTTGGTCAGGAAATTGCCGGCGCAGATTTTTCCGGAGTATTTTCTGATTCGTGTGAACGAGTTCAACAAGGTGGCTGTAACGCCTTTGGAGGAATGGATGGAATACCTCAAGACGGGCCATATCCGTTCGGATACGTCGGCTCCGGGTCTTGCCGAGGCCCGTCGTAAGTTGATCTATTATAATATGGAACCTTCTGAACGTTTGGCCTACGACCGTCATATCGACGCGATCATGATCCAGAATGATGTGTTGGGCACGGCGAAGTTGGAAGGGCTGATCGAGGGCCGTCAGGAAGGTCGCGAAGAAGGTCGTCAGGAAGGCCGCGAAGAAGGTCGTGAAGAAGGCCGTGAAGAAGTAGCCCGCAACCTTAAAAAGCTGGGTCTGCCCTTCGACGTGATCCGGCAAGCCACCGGGCTGACCGACGAAGAAATTGAAAAATTATAACCGACCGGCCCCAAAAGAAAAGCGGCGGCTAAAAAAGTAAGAAACCCGTCGTGGCCGGAAGAAAAATCTTCCGACCGCGACGGGTTGTCATTTTCTTTGTCTTTTCTATATCACCGGCTCTTAACCGGCCCTGTTGCTATCCGCTATAACCGCAACTTTCACAGGAGCCGCCACGGACTGGCCCGGCCCACTGTCACAGGCTGCGTCAACCGCCTCCGGGCTACGCCAAAAGCCGCTGATCACGACGTCAACCGCCGCTAGCCAAGCTAGTCGCCACAGACCTCGTCAACCGCCGCTAGCCATCCCAGTCCGGTTCAGACCTTCTGAATAATCTCCATGCCCTTCTTGATTGCCGCCTCATTCATCGGAATCAGCTTATGATGCCTTTCGGGCAGCGACTTCTTCAATCCCAGCAACACATTTTCCAGCTTCACCATCGGCACGATCTTCAACAGCCCCCCCAGGATCAACATATTAAACGCCTTTTCGTTCTTCATCTCCGTCGCCGCATCCATCGCATCCACCCGGTACACCGCAATATCCGTACGCGTAGCCGGCGTATGAATGCCGTACCCGTCGTAAATCAGGATACCCCCCGGCTTCACCCGGCTTTCGAACTTATCCATCGACGGCTGATTCAAAATAATGGCAATATCATACGCATTCAATACCGGCGAACTGATCCGCTCGTCGCTCAGGATCACGGTCACATTAGCCGTACCCCCGCGCTGTTCCGGGCCGTACGAGGGCATCCAGCTCACTTCCTTGCCTTCCATCAGTCCCGAATAAGCCAGAATCTTACCCATCGAAAGCACGCCCTGGCCGCCGAACCCGGCGATAATTATCTCTTGTTTCATATCCTTACTATCACTTAAAAAACTATTCCACAGTATTCTTCAAATCGCCCAGCGGATAAAACGGAAACATATGCTCCTCCATCCACTTATTCGCTTCCACCGGCGACATCTTCCACCCCGACGCACACGTCGAGACAAATTCCACCACCGACGTACCCCGGCCATTCATCGCATTCTCGAACGCCTTACGAAGCATCTTCTTCGCCTTGCGGACAGCCGCCGGCGTATGCACACTCTGGCGCGTCACCAAACACGTACCATCCAACTGAGCCAACAAATTACCGATCCTCAGCGGATACCCGTTCAGCGCAATATCGCGCCCATACGGCGTAGTGGACGTCGCCATGCCCTCCAACGTCGTCGGCGCCATCTGGCCCCCCGTCATCCCGTAAATCGCATTATTGACGAACACAATCACGATATTATCCCCCCGGTTGGCCGCATGAATCGTCTCGGCCGTACCAATAGCCGCCAAGTCGCCGTCGCCCTGGTAAGTAAACACCATCTTCGAAGGATTCAGCCGTTTGATAGCCGCCGCAATCGCCGGCGCCCGTCCGTGAGCCGCTTCCACCCAATCAATATCGAGGTAATTATACGCGAACACCGCGCATCCCACCGGCGAAATACCGATCGTTTTCTCTTCCAGCTCCATGTCGGCAATTACCTCCGCAATCAGCTTATGAATCACACCATGACTGCAACCGGGACAGTAATGCATCGCATTCTCGTTCATCAACCCCGGTTTCTCATACACCAGGTTCTCCGGTTTAATTATTTCGTTCAGTTCCATTTTCTTTCACATTTAATAAATCAATCCGTAGGCCGCGGCCCGCACAAGCCGGGCCGCTACCCCCCTAATAAATAAATCTGATGAGGTACTGTACCAGCCTGACAGCCACCGCCACGCCCCCCACCGAGAGGAAAACCGTGGGGCCGGCCGTGAAAAAGCAGATTACCGCCGCCACAGCCAGCAACATAAAAGCCAGCGTCATAATCTCGTCCAGTTTGCTCCCGCGCATCATTCCTTTCATACCACTTAGCCGATAACCTTCGTTTTCAACGCATCCAGCACCTCGTCAGGCGTAAACACGATACCGCCCAGACGTCCGAAGTGCTCCACCTTCACGCGGCCGTTTACCGCCAGGCGAATATCTTCCACCATCTGTCCGGCATTCAATTCCACCGACAACATACCCTTCACCTTATCGGCATACCGCGAAATCACCTCCTTAGGGAACGGCCAAAGCGTAATAGGCCGCAACAAACCCAGCCGGATACCTTCCGCCCGGGCGTTCTCCACCACCTTCTGGCAGATACGTGCCGACGACCCGAAAGCCACCAGCAGATACTCCGCATCCGCACATTCGAATTCTTCATACCGCACTTCGTTCTCCTCTATGCGGCGGTACTTAGCCTGGAAACGCAGGTTGTTTTCCTCCATCCGGGCCGGATCCAACTCCAGCGACGTCACGATATTCGGCCGCCGTCCGCCCTTGCGGCCCTGCACGGCCCACGGACACTGAGCCACCAGTTCCTCCTCCGTACGGCGCGGCTGGAAAGCAGGCAACACCACCTTTTCCATCATCTGGCCGATGATGCCGTCGGCCAGGATAATAGCCGGATTATTATATTTGAAAGCCAGCTCGAAACCCAGCCCCACGAAATCGGCCATCTCCTGTACCGACGAAGGCGCCAGCGTAATCAAACGATAATCGCCGTGACCGCCCCCTTTCACCGTCTGGAAATAATCCGCCTGGCTAGGCTGAATCGTACCCAGGCCGGGGCCTCCGCGCATCACGTTCACAATCAGACAGGGCAGTTCCGCCCCCGCGATATACGAAATACCCTCCTGCTTCAGGCTCACGCCGGGGCTTGACGAGGAGGTAATCACTTTCTTGCCGGAAGCCGCGCCCCCGTAAATCATATTAATGGCGGCCACTTCGCTCTCGGCTTGCAGCACCACCATGCCGGTGGTTTGCCA
>DBFJSK010000073.1:0-14685 GCA_048403675.1 Tannerellaceae bacterium
TTTGTAAGTAAAGGTATTGCCCCAGCCCAGTTGCCAGTTGGAATTCACATTGCCCAGGTATTCGTCGTCCGAACCGATAACGGGAATGCCTTTTTCCACCTGAATCTGGCCGTTTTCATCTTTTTGCAGTTTTTTACCGTATACATCGCCAAACGAACCGCCCTCTTTCAGCATAAAGCGGTAGCCGGCGCCCGATCCTAACTGTACGCCGTCGGAGAGGCGGCTATCCAGTTCCTTAATCTTATTGTCGTTGTAGGAAATGTTGAAATCGGTTTTCCAGCTCCAATCCGATGCAAAATCCCAACGATAGCTGGCGGAAGCTTCAAAGCCTTGGTTCTGAATATTACCGGCATTGATATAATAGCTTTCATAACCGCTAGCCAAGGGGGCGTCGATCTGGAAATACTGGTTTTTGTTGTTCGTCTTATAATAGGTGATGTCGAAATTAAACCGGCTGTCGAACATAGTCAGGTCGAGACCGAATTCCATCGAATGCATCTTTTCCGGTTTCATTTCGGAGAAGGGCGCTTTGGAGTTGGGTTCGAGCTGGCCGAAGTTAATACCGTCCATCGGATAGGTGATATAGGCCGGAACGTCGTTACCTACCACGCTATACGATCCGCGCAATTTCAGCAAATTCACTTTTTCGCCCATCGGCAACATCTCGTTCAGCAGCGCGGTCAGACCGACGGAAGGATAGAAATACGAGAAGTTCTGGGTATACGATAAGGTGGAAGCCCAGTCGTTACGACCCGTCACATCCAAATAGATCATGCTGTTGAAGCCGAACTGTACGGTACCGAATACCGAATTCAGCCGTTTTCTGGGATTGTCGGTACGTTGGTTTCCGTTGCCTTTGATATTTTCCGGAACGAAGAAGTTCGGTTGCATCAGGCCCAGCTTATCGCTGTCCAGAATCAGGTTCTGCACCTTCGAATCCATGAAGCTGGTACCCAACGATGCATTTATTTCCCACTTTTCATTCCAGGTCTTGTTGAAGTTCACCATCAAATCGCCATAGAACTGTTTGGCTTCGAAGCGATCCTGACGATAACGTCCGTTGCCGTTCGGCGCCCATGTTTCCACGGTGGTGGCATGCCATTTGCGTTCGAAGGTATCGAAGGTATTGTCAATGCTCAGACGTCCCTGGATATTCAAATAATCCGTGATTTTCAATTTAGCCGTGGCCGATGCCATGATACGGTTGCGTTTTTCAGTAGAACGGATCCGTTTCAATACCCAGTAGGGGTTGGCCGTGAAATCGTCGAGCGGGGTATACCAGTTCTGGGCCATCAGGTTGCGGCCTCCGTCGAAGACTTCGAAGTTGTTTTTATAATGATTGAAATCGCCGTTTACCGGGAAGGTATACGCGCCGGTCAGGGGGTTGATGTAGGTACCTCCGTGCGGGCGGTTGGTGGCTTTCTGGGTAATGTAAGAAAGCGAACCGTCGATGGTCAACCGGTCGCCGAACAGCTTGAACGATTCGCGGGCGGTCATGTTATGCCGGTAGAAATCGTTGGTCGGCATCATACCGATGGCCGTGGTATTGGCGTACGACATGAAGCTTTGTACTTTCTCGGTACCTCCGTTGATCGTAACGGAATTGATATAGGTGGAACCGGTGCGGAAAAAGTCCTTGATGCGGTCTTTCCCTTTGGAATCGTCGTTGGCTATTTTTTCGCCCCAGCTTTTCTGGCTCAGTTGGTCGCCTGTAAGCACGGCGCCATAGCGGCCTTGCAGTTTGGGAGCGGCCAGCGGGGTTTCCAGCGTGATATTGGACGAGAAATCGACGCGGGCGGCGCCTTCGCGTCCTTTTTTGGTCGTAATCATAATCACGCCGTTGGCGGCCATACTTCCGTACAGGGCGGCAGCCGAGGCTCCTTTCAGCACGTTCATGCTGGCGATGTCGTCGGGGTTAAGGTTACCCAGGGCGTCTCCACCGTCACGGCCTTCGTATTCGCCGGAAAGCTGGGTTGTTTTGGGGTTGTTCATCGGCACCCCGTCGATCACGATAAGGGGCTGGTTGTTACCCCAGGCGGATTTGTTACCGCGCAAAACGATTTTGGAAGATCCGCCGGCGCCGGTAGCATTGGGGGTAATGACCATACCGGCCGCTTTTCCTTGCAAGGCGTTGATTAAGTTGGCGTCTTTCGCCCGGGTGAGTTCCTGGCCACCTACCTGTTGGGTGGCATAGGTCAAACTCTTGGCTTTGCGTTGGATACCCATGGCGGTAACGACTACTTCGTTGATTTTTTGCGAGTCGCTGGCCATATCGACGTTGATGACGGTACGGTCGCCTACGGGTTCTTCAATGGTTTCCATCCCCAGGTAAGAGAATTGGAGTACATCACCGGGGGAGACTTCCAGGATGTATTTCCCGTCGAGGTCGGTCACTGTGCCGTTGGTCGTTCCTTTTACCACTACGTTGGCTCCGATTAGCGGCATATTGGCATCTTTGTCGGTCACCACGCCGCTCACTTTCTTCTGTGCCCATAGCACACTTGTACAGGTTCCGATACAGAACAGTACAAATAACAGTAAGCTCTTTCTCATAAAGCTAGATTGTTTAGGCAAGTTAATAAATATGAATTCATCTCGTTGTATTTTTAGATATAAGTTGATCTCTTTCCTATAATTAAGGAATTAGTCTTCTTAGGACTATGTCGGATTTAGGTTGAACTGTGTAAAGGTAAACATAAAAAATAATATTTCATAACACTTTTATATATATTATTACCACTATAGGCTAAAATTAACCCGTGTGCGTACACATTAGAGGCTGTTTTTCTTAACAACATTAAAATAACAATCGTTGACCTATTTTAGTTCTAAGAAGACTAATAAAAATTACAATTAATATATATTTCCTTACGCAACTCCTTGACTTCCCGATTATTTCCTACATTTGTAAGTAGAACAAAAAGTTAAAAAAATGAACTGGACACAGTTACTTTCGGGAAAGCGCCTGGGCATGGAAGCCTATCACCAACGTAAGCATGAACGCACTGATTTCCAGAGAGATTACGACCGACTAATCTTCTCTTCCCCCTTCCGTCGTTTGCAGAATAAAACGCAGGTATTCCCGCTGCCGGGAAGTATTTTCGTACATAACCGGCTGACGCACAGTTTGGAGGTATCGTGCGTAGGTCGTTCGCTCGGCAACAATGTGTCGAAAGGATTGATGCAACAGTATCCCGAGGGTAGCATAAACTTTCCGGAGATCGGTTCCATCGTATCGGCAGCCTGTCTGGCGCACGATATGGGCAACCCGCCCTTCGGACATTCGGGAGAACGCGCCATATCGGCTTATTTCTCGGAAGGAAACGGAAAGAAATTGGAAGAAAGGGTGCGCGGGGAAGGCGGTCGTTGGGAAGATTTCACGCGTTTCGAAGGCAATGCGAATGCCATCCGTTTGCTGACACATCAGTTTATCGGACGGCGCAACGGGGGATTCGCGCTGACGTATAGCACGCTGGCTGCCATTATCAAATATCCGTATGCATCCACCCGGGCGGGGAAAAAAGGGAAATTCGGATTTTTCCAGTCGGAGGAGGAGACGTATCTGCGCCTGGCGGAAGAATTGGGCATCGGGCTGCAACCGGGCCGGGAAGGCATGTTTATGCGCTATCCCCTGGTGTACCTGGTGGAAGCGGCCGACGATATTTGTTACCAGATCATGGACATTGAAGATGCCTGCAAACTGCATATCCTGACCATCGAAGAAGCGATTGCGCTGTTGCTGGGCTTTTTCGAAGGGGAACGGCTGGAGCATATCACGCGGGTGATGAAGATGGTAGACGATACCAACGAACAACTTGCTTACCTGCGTTCGTGCATTATCGGGTTGCTGGTGGACGAATGCTCGGCTACTTTCCTGGAAAACGAGGCGGGATTGCTGGACGGAACTTTTTGCACGCCGCTGATCGAAACCATCAGTCCGAAAGCGAAGGAGGCGTACCAGGCATGTTCGAAGATGGCTTACCGGAAGATTTACCGGGCCAAGGAGGTGCTCGACATCGAGCTGGCGGGGTATCACATATTCAGCCATCTGATCGACAGCCTGACGGAAGCGGTGATGAACCCCACGCACGCGTACAGTAAATTATTGTTACAACGGATTCCGGAGCAGTACGATACGAACGCGCCGACGGCTTACGGAAAAATCCAATGTGTATTGGACTATATTTCGGGCATGACGGATGTGTATGCCCTCGATTTGTACCGGAAGATTACAGGGATGAGTTTGCCGGCGGTATAAAGCTTGGCAACGGTATAACAAAGGTAGAAACCGGGTAGCTTTGTAGCCGGAGTCCGCATAAGGGTGTTTTGTCGATCGAACGTCGATGCCGATTTCGTTCGACAATTGTCGAACGCATCGTGAACAGCTATCGAATGAAATTCCAACAATTGTCAAACATATGTTCAACATTTGTCGGATGCAAGCTTCGTCAGCATCGGGATGGTTAGGGACACCCATCCGGACAGGGATAGTAAAAAAGGAATTTTTACGTCATCGATCGTTAAAAGGAAGCGGTTCGCCTGATGCAGGGGCAAGGATTTGCTATTGGTAGTCCCGTTGAGCGTTCAGTTCTTTTTTTCATTGAAAAGAAAGAAAAGCTAGTACCTGAGCCGGATACCCGCCCCGAATTTCAGTTCACTATTGTAACTCGTTGCAATACTGAGATAGGGCAATAGAATATATTGCAATCCTACGGCATATTCTTTTTCTGTGTTTATCATCAGATTCATTCGCAGACGATTGGCGAGAGGTATATTTTCCCGTTCCAATTGCAGGCGTACGCGTCCGTAGGTGTCAACCCTGGAATCGAACACGACCAGCCACGGCAAGGTGTATCTTACACCGATGGTTGCCGCCCATTGCCTGTCGTGCTTTATGCGCTGTCCGAACAGGTTCTTTTCGCCAGCTTCTCCTTTACGATAACTCCAGTAGCCGCCCACGTAAGGAAACCACCATTGTTTCTTTCCGAAGTAACGCCCCACGCGGGTTTCTACTTCGTAACCGTATTTGTCTTTATAGCCGAGTTGCCATTCGGCTTGCACACCCCAGCGGGTGTCGCTTGCTTCCATGCGTCCGGTGTTGCCGTTGTAAGCGAAGTCGTTCCGGGCGGTAAAATAAAACTTACGATCCATGGCATACACTTTCCGAATCGCTTGGGCGGAATCCGGCAGTTGAGGATTGGCCGGAGAGTCTGCATAACGAAATACCCGCCCCATTCCGCTCATCATATGATATAGGATATGACAATGGAAAAACCAGTCGCCACGACTTCTTTCGTTGGCATTAAATTCGATGGTATCCGTTTCCATCGGCAGCATATCCAGCGTGAATTTCAGGGGTGCATATTCTCCTTGCTGATTGTATAAGCGGAAGAAATGGCCGTGCAGATGCATGGGGTGGCGCATCATAGTGTTGTTATACATGATAATGCGTACATTTTCTCCCTCCTTAATCGGTATCAAATCGGCTTCCGAAAGGGTCTTGTTATTCAACGACCAGACATACCTGTCCATAGAACCTGTCAAATCGAGGCGTAACTCTTTCACCGGAACATCGGCCGGAAGGGTAGTCCTGACGGGAGATTTCAGCATGCCATAATTCAATGTCACCCAGGTAGGGTGTTCCTTTAGTTCGGGATACATCACCCGGTTCATATCCATTTTCTGCATGCTCATTTGCATGCCCATACTGTTCATGTCTCCATTCATCTTCATCATTTTGTTCATCATCTTCATGCCTGCGAAATAGTTCAGCTTCGGCAAGGCGGGAACGGATTTCCGGCTACCGCTTCCTAGCCATAAGGAGCAGGAACCCGTACGGTCTTCGGCTGTCGCCAGCAGTTCATAAGAAGTGTTATTCTCCGGTACGGCCACCACAATATCATACGTTTCCGAAACGGCAATCATCATCCTGTCTACTTCTACGGGAACAATATCTTTCCCATCGGCCGCCACTACGGTAATCTTTCCGCCTGCATAATGCAGCCAGAAATAGGTGGACGAGCCGCCGTTTACGATGCGCAGCCTTATTTTCTGGCCGCCCCGTAGTTGGGGCTGCGTTCGGGTCTTGCTGCCGTTCATCAGGAAGCAATTATAATATACGTCACTCACATCCATCGCTTCCATGCGTTTCCATTCGTTTTTGAATTTCGTTCCCAACTGCCCCGCGCGAAAGGCCTCCCAGTAACTTTGCGTACTTTTCTTTTGGATGCCATCCCAGTCGGAATCGGTATGTAGCCTGCGGTTGACTTCTTTGGCGGGTGTATCCGTCCAATCGCTCAGCACCAAAGTATAGTCAGGAAGGCTGTCTGTCTGGGTACGGGAGGTATCTTCCTGCCGTTTGCGGATGACGATGGCGCCGTAAAGTCCTTCTTGTTCTTGCAGCCCTTCGTGCGAGTGATACCAGTAAGTACCGTTCTGAATGATAGGAAAGGTATAAATATGGGTGGAGTGAGGCGGTGCGGGAGCCGTGGTCAGATAGGGCACGCCATCTTGTATGTTTGGAACTAATATACCGTGCCAATGAATGGAAGTAGGTTTCTGCAATCGGTTATGTACACGGATAACGGCGGTATCCCCTTCGGTAAAATAGAGCGTCGGAGCCGGGATCTGTCCGTTGATAGCCAAGGCTTTTCTGGATTTTCCCGTATAGTTGACAAGCGTATCGTTTACATACAGGTCGTACACGACAGTTTGTTGGGCGTACAGATCGGCTGCTGCCGGAAGCATACAGACGATAGCCATTATATAAATGCGAATTAGCCTCATAGCGGATTTCTTTTTCAGCTATAGGAACATATAGTTGGATTCATTTGTTTGGAAATGTCGGGGGGAAAAGCGGATTTCCCACTAGAGAAGGCCCGGGTAGCGGGCTATATTATTTTTATCTTATATTTGAAAACCCCAGGGTAAAAACGCCTTGTATGGCGTACGGAGAAAAGCGCGAACTGTTCTGCCGACAGGGCCAGAAGAAGAAAAAAAAGAATAATAAGAAGAGAGAAGGGCTGGAAAATCAATACTCCTCCCTATATTTGCTTTCCTGCTTGTCGTCGAGAATGCTCAGGTAGCTTTTGTAGCGGGATTCGCTGATGTAGTGCTCCTCCACAGCCTGCAAGACGGCGCAGCCCGGCTCGTGGCGGTGCGTGCAATTATTGAAACGGCAATCGGCCGAAAATTTGAAAATTTCCGGGAAATAATGGGAGATTTCCACGCCTTCCATTTCGATCGTGCCGAAGCCTTTGATACCCGGGGTATCGATCAGGTAACCGCCCCCGGCAAGCGGGATCATTTCGGAGAAAGTGGTGGTATGCATGCCTTTGTTATGGTATTCGGAAATATCCCCCGTACGGAGGTTGACGCCCGGAACGAGTTTGTTGATAATCGTGGATTTACCCACGCCCGAATGGCCCGACAAAAGGGTGATTTTATCTTTCAGATCGGCCTGCAAGGCATCCAGCCCTTCGCCGGTGGCGGCGCAAACTTTTAAACACGGATAGCCGATCGTGGTGTAAAGGTTGATTAATCCTTCCAAATACTCCTTATCTTCCCGGTTATAGCGGTCGATCTTGTTGAAAACCAGCTTCACCGGTACGCGGTACGCTTCGGCCGTAGCCAGAAAACGGTCGATGAAAACAGTCGTGGTGATGGGATAATTGACGGTGACGATGAGCATCGCCTGGTCGAGGTTGGCGGCGATGATATGCGATTGCTTGGAAAGGTTGGAAGCCCGGCGGATGATGTAATTCTTGCGGTTGTCGATAGCCGTGATAAAGGCGGTTCCTTCTTTATTGATATCGATTTCCACCCGGTCGCCTACCGCTACCGGATTGGTGGTGCGGATTTCTTTCAGGCGGAAATTGCCTTTTATCTTACTTTCTATCTCGCGGCCGTCGTCGGTGCGCACGGTATACCAGCTTCCTGTATTTTTAATTACTAAACCCTTCATGCAGTCGGTATTGGGGGATGGGCGGCCGACAACCGCCCGTCCGGCCGGCTGCCGGAAGTTTGTTGTCGGCCGTCTACCCGAGTTAAACGGTCATTATTTCTTTTTCTTTGGCGGCAAACAGTTCGTCCACTTTCTTGATATATTTATCGTGGATCTTCTGTACTTCCGCTTCCGCGTCTTTTTCCACATCTTCGGGCACACCGTCGTTCTTCACGCTCTTTTTCAGGGCTTCGATGGCGTCGCGACGGGCGTTGCGCACGCTGATCTTGGCGCTTTCGGCTTCCTGCTTCGATTGCTTGGCCAGTTGGCGGCGGCGTTCTTCGGTGAGCGGGGGGATGCCTAGGCGGATGATCTCGCCGTTGTTTTCAGGCGTAATGCCGACTTCCGAGTTCAGGATCGCTTTTTCAATTTCTTTTATCATCGGTTTTTCCCAAGGAGTGATGATAATCGTCTTGGCATCGGGGGTATTGATGGAGCTGACGTTGCTTAGCGGCACGAGACTCCCGTAATACATCACCTTTACGCCGTCCAGAATTTTCGGATTGGCTTTTCCGGCCCGGATATGCGACAATTGTTCGTCGAGGTATTCGATGGCGAAGCTCATTTTCTCTTCGGCAGCCTGTACATATTGCTTGGTATCGATCATAAGAATATATGTTTTTGTTTGCTATACTATTAGGCAAACAAAAGTAGTAAACATTTTTAACTTCGCAAATAAAATACCTTCGTTTAAAGGGAAGCCACTCCTCCCCTTTTTAAGAAAACAGCCTGCCGGCGGAAGTGGTTCAAAAAAACCTTCTCCTCGGGCATCGCAACAAAGCGCCGGAAAGGAGAAGGCTCTCGTTTTTTTTAGCTTCCGCAACGTATCAATGTTTCAATTTCGGCCAGAGGGCCAGCAAATAGAGTACGCCTACGGAAAGTATCATCACCGCCCCGCTCTGGGAATGAAACAGATCGGAGGCAAACCCCATCAGCAAGGGGAATATCGTACCTCCGAAAAGGCCCATAATCATCAATCCCGATACTTCGTTCTGCTTGGAAGGCAGGTACAGCAACGCTTCGGAAAAAATGATGGAGAAAACGTTGGAATTGCCAAAGCCGATCAAGGCGATACATACATAAATAATTGTTTTCGTATGGAAAAGGAACAACCCGGCCATCGCCACCGCCATCAGGAGCACGCTGAAAAGGAAAAACGATTTGGGCGAAACCTTGCGTAAGATAAAAGCGCCCGAAAAACAACCGGCCGTACGGAAAATAAAATAAAGACTGGTCGCGAATCCGGCTTCGGCCAGGGTCATGCCCAACCGTTCGATCAGAATTTTCGGCGCCGTGGTATTGGTGCCCACATCGATCCCGACATGGCACATGATGCCCAGAAAACAAAGCAAAATAAAGGGGTTGCCCAGCAATTTCAAACATTCGGCGAAGGTGGAAGGCTTGCCCTCTTCTTTCGTTTCGTGAATGGGAGTGGCGCCCAGCAGCAAGATGGCCACGACGGCAATCACCATATAAATCGGGAACAAAACGCGCCAGCCCAACCCGAACGAGGGAATAGCCATCGTGGCGCCCCACATGGCGATATAGGGAGCCAGAAACGAGGCGATGGCTTTCACAAACTGCCCGAACGTGAGCGAGCTGGCCAGGTCGTTGCCGCTCACGATATTGGAAAGCAGGGGGTTGAGGGAGGTTTGCATCAGGGCATTACCGATACCCAGCAGGGAAAAGGCGATGAGCATTACCAAATAACCGTCGTCGAAGATGGGGATCAACAACGAAAGAAAGGTGACGGCAAGGCTGAGCAAGACCGTTTTTTTCCGACCGATCCGGTTCATCAACATGCCTGTCGGAACCGAGAAGATCAAAAACCAGAAGAACACCAGCGAAGGGAAGATATTGGCCTGGGCATCGGTCAGGTCGAGATCGGCTTTCAGGTAATTGGAGGCGATGCCTACCAAGTCTACAAATCCCATGGCGAAGAACGCCAGCATGATGGGGATTAATTTCCAGGAAAAACCATGTTCTTTCATATCCGCATCGATTTAGGGTAAGCTGGCCACGCCCCGCTCTGGGTACACACAAAAGCGGCGATTTCAACCGCCTTTTGATGGGCTTCGCGCAGCGACTTGCCGGTTAATATGGAATATACGAAAGCGCCCGAGAAAGAATCGCCTGCACCCACCGTATCGGCTACCTTTACTTTCGGGGTGGGCAGGGTGGAAATATCGGTAGGCGAATAGATGGTGCTGAAATCGGCGCCAGCGGTCAGAATCAGGTAGCGTAGTCCGTACCGTTCCATCAATTCGCAGCAGACCTCCTCGTTAGTGCCTTCCAACGAAAGCATCGGACGCAGCATTTCCAGTTCTTCATCGTTTATTTTAAATACATTGGCTTGCCCGAGCAATTCTTCGATCAGCTCTTTTGAGTAATACGACTGGCGGATATTGATGTCGAAGAAACGCAAAGCCTCCTCCCGCATGTAGGAAAGCAGGGTATGCAAGGTTTCCCGCGATTCGGGCGCCCGCTGAGCCAGGGTGCCGAAACAAACGGCGTCGGCGCGTTTCATCAGGTCGATCGAGGCTTGGGTGAGAGGAATATGATCCCAGGCTACGCCTTCGATGATGGTATAGGTAGGGATGCCTTTTTTCAGCTCCACCATCACGCTGCCGGTAGGATATTCTACGGTACTGATATAATCGCTGATAATATGGTTTTTATCGAGTTCCTGTATAATTTCCGTACCGGAAACGTCGTTGCCTACCGCGCTGAGGGCATAGCCTTCGGCGCCCATTTGGGTGGCATGATAGACAAAGTTCACAGGAGCTCCGCCGGCCCTTTTGCCAGTGGGTAATACGTCCCATAATAATTCGCCGATTCCCACGACGACTGGTTTATTCTTTTCCATGATATAGTTGTTTTTTTAAGTGAATCAGTTCGATGCTAATTTGTAAACGGCGAAGGAGGTGACGGTATACCAGCCGCCTTTAGCGTAAAAGCTAAGCCGGTTGTAGGGTTCCGATGGGAAGACGAGGTTGGTCATTGCAAAGCCTTCTTCGCCGCCAAAGGCCTCCAGGCTCGACCGGTCGACAAGCAGCCGAAGGGTATATTCCTTTTCGGGCGTGAGGGGCGCCGAGGTTACGGCGGCGAATGTAGGGCTGAAATCTGTCCGTCCGCTGTTGCGCCGATCCATCGTAAAGCGGTTTTCCAGCAAATTGTAAGCTATATCGACTTCTTCTCCTTTGGTATTGAACAATTGGAAACCCATGATGTCGGCATTGTGATTTTTGAACGTGATTTCCAATTCGTAGGCGCCGGTATCGGAGGCCGGCAGCGGATTGAGTTCATAAGAACGATCTACCTTGAACGCGTTTTTCTTATGCGGTTTTCCCCGGAGTGCCGTTACTTCGGGCGAAGGGGTGCTGCCCAGGTAGGTCTGGCCGTTTTTCGTATACAGGTGCAGATCGCGGGGCACGGTGTTCGCACTGCGATATTGCAGGGTCGGCACCTGATTGGCATATTCCCAGTTACTCATCCATCCCAGGGCGATTTTGCGATCTTCCGGGGCGTTACTCCAGGTTACGGTGGCATAATGGTCTTTACCGTAATCCATCCATTTGGTCAGGCCGGGGGCTTCGTTCACAAAGTTTTTTCCATCGAACGTACCGACGAAGTATTGGGTGGCCGAACCGCCGAAAGGGCCGCCGGGGTTGATATTACAGAGCAATACCCATTTTTTCAGCTCGGTGCCTTTTACCGGCAGTTCGATCAGGTCGGGACATTCCCACACGCCGGCATGCACGCCCTGGCCTTCCCCGAAACTGCTTTCGTACGTCCATTCTTTCAAATCGGGGGAGGAATAGAATTGCATTTCCTGGCCTACGGCTAGGGTCATGATCCATTTCTTTGTATCGGCATGCCAGAACACTTTCGGGTCGCGGAAATCGCGGTTGGCGGAAGTCAGGATGGGGTTGCGGTCGTATTTGCGGAAGGTGCGGCCGTTATCCAGGCTATACGCCATACTCTGTACCTGGCGGTCGCTGGCCGAAGTGTAAAAGGCGATGATGGCGCCGGCGCCGAACCCGGCCGTATTCTCGGTATCGACTACGCAGCTTCCACTGAAAATCGTACCCAGGGCGTCGGGGCTGATCGCTTCAGGCAGGTGTTCCCAATGTGTCAGGTCGCGGCTGACGGCATGGCCCCAGTGCATATTTCCCCACATCGAGCCATAGGGGTTATGTTGGTAGAATAAATGGTATTCGCCGTCTTTGTACACCATGCCGTTGGGATCGTTCATCCAACCGTAGGCGGGAGAGAAATGGTAGAGCGGACGGAAAGCTTCGCGATTGCTGGTATCGAAGGTATCGGAAAGCTTCAATTCCTTCCAGCAAACGGCCGTTTCGGGCGTCAACTGAAAATTGAAGGAGATACTTTTACCGGTGTAACCGGCCAGATCGACCGGCACGTAATAGTCTACCTTGTTTGTGGCCAAGCGTACGTTCATCGTTTTGACGACGTCGTTATCTACAATCATATATAGTTTCGATTCCGGGGAAGATTCTTCTACCGGAAGCAAGAGATAGCGCGAGGGCGATTCCACGCGCACGATGCTCTGGCTCTCACCCAGATGGCGGATTTCCAGATCCCCGGCGGCATAGGCGTTCCCCCCCGTTGCCAGGCAAGTGAGGCTTGTAATCATACAAGCTAAACAAACATATTTTTTGATCGGTTTCATCTATTTTATCGATTTATCAGTTTATAGGAATTATTTTTTATTTTTTCCAGATGGAGGCTAAGGTCGTCAGGCTCCCTTTGGTAAGGGTGATCGTACCGTTTTCGGTAAAAACATCCAACCGGTTGAAAGGTTCGGATGGATAGAATATATCGGTAACGGCTATCCGGCCGCCGGCCGTAAAAAATTCCAGCGAAGCGACGTCGATCAGCAACTTCCATTCCACCTGGGGCGTAGGCACGATGTACGGAATGATTTGGGTGGAGGCGAACAGGTCGGAAAAGACTTCTCCCACGGCATTCGTACGATCGACATAGAAGAATTTTTTGATATTATCGTATCCTACCGTGATGTATTCGCCTTTGGCGTTGCTCAGTTTCACACCGTAGCGGGAAGCGAATGACATGCGGGTATTTTCCGACTGGTCGAACGTTAATTTCAGCTCGGCAGGTGCTCCCGGGAAACGGCAGCTATCCGTAAGGGAGAAAAGACGGTCTACTTTTTGATTTTCGATCCGGACGGTTTCTTTTCGCAGGGTATCCAGTTCCTTTACCGGCAGGGAGGTGAGTAGGTACGTATCCTCTACTTTATCCAATCCCAGTTCCCGGGGAAAAGTGGCGGCACCGCTCCAGGTACGCGTAGGTTTGGCGCCGGCATATTGCCAGTTGTTCATCCATCCCATCGCAATGCGGCGACCGCCGGGCGCGTCCGACCAGGTGACGGCTGCATAATTGTCGCGTCCGTAATCCGCCCAGAGCGTTTGCTGTTGGGCGGTAGTAAATTGCCGGCCGTCGAAATCGCCCACGAAGTATTGGGTGGCCGAACCGCCCGAAGGGCCTCCGGGATTGATATTCACCGTCAGCACCCATTTGGTTTCGTCGGAGCCGTTCACAGCCAAAGGAAATAAATCCGGACATTCCCATACGCCGTCGTGGCTGCCGCGCTTCTGCCCGAAACTACTGAGGTAGGCCCAGTCTTTGCAATCAGCGGAAGCATAGAGCCGGATTTCCTGCCCGGAAGCAATAACGGCAATCCATTGGCCCGCGGGTTCGTACCAAAACACTTTGGGATCGCGAAAGTCGCGGATACCGGGATTGGGGATAACGGGATTGCCGGCGTATTTGGTCCAAGTACGGCCTTTATCGGTGCTGTAGGCAAGGGCTTGCGCTTCGATCTCTACGGCTTTGGCCTGCTCGATGTCCGGATTATGGTACGTGAAAAAGGCGATGAGCGGCGGGTTTTCCGCAGTACCGAAACCGGAGGTGTTCTGCCAGTCGACGACGGCGCTGCCCGAGAAGATATAGCCCAGGCTGTCGGGGTAAAGTGCGATGGGCAATTGCTGCCAATGCACGAGGTCGGGGCTTACGGCATGCCCCCAGTGCATCGGCCCCCAAACGGAGGCATCGGGATTGTGCTGAAAGAAAAGGTGGTATTCGCCTTCGTAATAGACCATGCCGTTGGGATCGTTCATCCAGCCACTTGCGGGCGAGAAATGGAACTGCGGACGGTAGGGTTCGCTGTAGAGGCAAGCCGTTTCTTCAGTCGGAAGCGGCGCCGGGGTTTTCTTTCCCGTACAGCCGCCCGTTAAAAGGGCGGCTGCTAGCAGGTAAATGGCTGTGTTTTTCATGTTCTGATTTCCTTTCCTGTTAGGCTACGAATGAACGGATTACCATCCGTAGTTTTGTTGGTACAACTTCTTGCTAAAATTAATTTGATTCTTCGGAATGGGGAAATATTCGTCGCGGTTTTTCGTAAATTTAGCTTCGCTCAGGTAGCTGCTGCGCCTTGTTTTTTCTACGGCCAGGTATTCGTTCACCGTTTCGGCGGCAATGCCCCAGCGTACCAGGTCGAAGAAACGGTAACCTTCTTCGGCAAATTCCAGGCGGCGTTCGAAACGTAAGGCTTTCCGGGCGAAATCCTGCGTCCAGGCCGGGCAGTTCACGCCGGGTTGGTAGGCGGCGATCTGGAAACGGCCTGTGGGGTCGCCTTGTAC
>DBFJSK010000074.1:0-3445 GCA_048403675.1 Tannerellaceae bacterium
GATCGATCCCTTTGTATTTCGTTAGGGTAAACAGATTCGTCGCACTGGCCGACACCCGGAAACCGGCTACATTTTTCACCTGAAATTCATAGGCTACACTCAGATTCTTCAACCGTAGATAATTGGCATTTTCCATAAACAACGTCGATTGCGGTTCCCATTTGCTGGTCGGGCTCCAAGCCGGCAACCACGCATTTTCCTGCTTTCCGGGAATATAACGCTCCTTCACCTCCGCCAAGGTCGCCTCCCGCGCATCGCGCGAAGCCATCATATGCAAACAACGCGTATAATTGATTTTGCTGGCGCCGAACACGCCCTGAAAGAAAGCATTTAGCGTAAACCCCTTATACGTGAGCGTATTATTCCACCCCAGCGTATATTTGGGCATGCCACATCCGATAATCTGATAATCGGAACCGTCGATCGCGAAATTTCCGTCCTTATCTTCATACCGGGCATCTCCCGGCACACACCCGTATTTAGCGGCTTCGGCCGCTTCCTCTTGCCGCCACGGCCCCAGGTACTTCAATCCCCAGAACGAACCCAGCGGTTGCCCCACCTGATACACAAATTCCGGCTGTCCGTTCAACCCGGCCAGGTCAGGATGCGAGAAGATCTTTTCCTCGTCGCCCAGGCTTGTCACTTCGTTTTTCACCGACGAGAAATTAAACTGGCTTTTCCAGTTCCAGCGTGTCGTAGCGATTACCTCGCCGCTAAGGCTCACTTCGATCCCCTTGTTGCGGATATTCCCCACATTCGCCGTCATGCTGCCCCCGCCCTGATAATAAGGCACCGATTTATTGAGCAACAAATCGCGGGTATCCTTCCGATAATAATCAAATTCAAAATTCAGCCGTCCGCCGAAGAAACCCATTTCCAGCCCCACATCTTTCTGCTCGGTCGTTTCCCATTTCAAATCGCGGTTGCCCGGATCGCCCATCTGAATCCCGTTGGTTTTCCCATTCGTCGCGAACGCATAATAAATACCTGTATGGTAGTTGGAAAGCGTTGCATAGGGCGAAATAGCCTGGCTTCCGGTCAATCCCCAGCTCAGGCGGATTTTCAATTTGCTAAACACATTCACCCCCCGCATAAACGGTTCGTTGGCGGCATTCCAGGCAATGGCCCCCGAAGGGAAGGTACTGAACCGGTTGCCGGCGGCAAACTTCGAAGACCCGTCGCGACGTACCGAGAAAGAGAACAAATACCGATCCATCAACGTATAATTCACCCGGCCGAGATAAGACAGGAGCGCCCACATCGAATAATCGGAGCCGCTGCTAACCGATTCCGCCTGCGCCAGATTATCGTATTTCAATTCGGCAAATTTCAAGTTCGAAGCCGAACCGCTGAGCGATTCCCATGTATACTTCTGGGTTTCGAGCGCCGCCACGGCGTTAATATGATGAATGCCGCGGAAAGTTTTATTCCATGAAAGCTGGGTAGTGGTCTGCACGGTGACCGACTTATTATTCGTTTTCGAAGCATTCGGCTGATGGTTGGAAGCATATTCGCCGCTCCACGATTTAGTATTGTAAAATTTCAAATCACTTCCCGCCTGGAAATCGGCCGACAAGCCCGGCAAAATCTCATACCGCGCTCCTGCCATCAGATTCACAAACGTCTTTTCCCGGATATTCTCGGTATCGTAAATCATGGCCAGCGGATTCGTTTTGATGGAACCTACCGGATCGGAAATCAAATAACCGCCGTCGGCATCGTACGGATCGGTAGTCGGCGCCCAGGCCAAAGCCTGTACTACCGGATTGCCCGCGCCGGTGCGTCCCTGGTTATTCTTTCCCGTCGACGACGCCCCGTTCACATGGAAACGGAACGAAAGCTTCTTATTGATTCGGGTAGACAAATTCGCCCGAACCGTATACCGGTTATAATCCGATTCGCGCACGATGCCCTGTTGATTCAGGTAATTGCCCGAAACCCGGTATTGTGTTTTTTCGGTACCTCCTCCGATGCTGAGTTGATGCTGGTTGGAGATGGCCGTACGGAAAATAGCGTCGAGGTAATCGAAACCGCCCTGCCGCTCATAAGCCTGTACCTCCTCATCGGTAAAAGTATGCTTGGCCACGCCCATCGCATCGTTATGTTCGTTGACCGTTTCGGCAAACTCGCCTGCGCTCAGCGTATCATACGCTTTCAACTGGGTGGAGAAGGAAACATTGCCCGAATAAGTTACTTTCACCTTTCCGTCTCCGGCCCCCCCTTTGGTGGTAATCAACACCACGCCGTTGGCTCCGCGCGACCCGTAAATGGCGGTGGAGGAAGCATCTTTCAGGATTTCGATCGATTTAATATCGTCGGGATTCAGCAAATCGAAATCGGCCCCCACGAACCCGTCAATCACGAACAGGGGATTGTTATCACCCAACACCGAATTGGTTCCGCGGATACGGATACGCACGTCCCCGCCGGGAGCTCCCACCGTATTAGCAACCTGGATACCGGGAGCGCGCCCCTGCAACGCCTGATCGATACGCGTTACATTCTGCTCGGCAAACGATTCGCCCGTTACCTGGGAAAGCGAACCGGTCAAGTCGCTTTTTCGCGCCGTACCGTACCCGATTACCACCACTTCTTCCAACGCCTTCGTATCCTCCTGCAGTACGATGCGAAGCGCTTCCTCGCCGTTTACGACGACGAGGCGATCGGTGTAACCGATATAGGAAATCCGCAACCGGTTGCCTCGGCGGGCATCCAGCAAGAAACGGCCGTCGAGGTCGGTAATCGTACCCGTAGTCGTACCGTCGATCACCACATTGGCCCCGATCACCGGTTCGCCGGCAGCGTTTACGACCTGGCCTTTTACGCGGCCGGCGGCTTGCCGGGGTTCGTTTTCCGGGGTGGAAGGCCGGTTCGACAAAATGATATTCGTATCGATCACTTTATATACGATATTCGTGCCTTTGAACAATTCATCGAGTACGTGGAACACGCTCTCGCCTCGGGCGCTGACCGATACTTCGCGCCTGAGATTGATTTCGGTATTGTTATAAAAGAAGGTAAATTCGGATTGCTGTTCTATTTGGGATAAAACGGTTTCCAAGGTTTTTCCGCGCACACTTAGTTCGAGTAAGGTTTGGACGGCATACATTGGGGGCGCCTCGGTGGCACCGGCCCAATTAAAAGACAGTAAAAAAGATAAATAAAAAGGGAATGTTGCTTTTCCCGTCCCTTTTACCCACGCCAAACAAGGCGTCGATAATTTGGACACTACTTTGTTTTTCATAACTTTGTATCGATTAAGTAAAAAATAAAGACTTTGCCCCCCTGCTGAAAGGGGCTATCTCCTAAAAGTCGTTTTTTTTCGTACGGGGAAATACGTCACTATTTTCCCGTATTTTTTCTTTGTTCAAGCTTTCTCCATAGGCTGTTTGCTTTAAATTAATAGACTTCGATGCGCTCTTTTTCCGGCTGCGCATCGCCCCCC
>DBFJSK010000075.1:0-2110 GCA_048403675.1 Tannerellaceae bacterium
TATTATGCGTATGCCATGAAAAGTCGCAACGCATTTGTGGCCGCCTGGTTCGAGCTGAACCTGAATATAAATAATGTGCTGACTGCGATCACCGCCCGCAAATACGGACTCGATAAGGCCCGCTATATCGTAGGCGGCAACGAAGTGGCCGAAAGCCTGCGCACCTCCAACGCCCGCGATTTCGGACTGGGCGATTCGGTTGATTATTTACCGGAATTGCAACGCATAGCCGAGGAAACCGATCTGATCGCCCGCGAGAAAAAGCTCGATCTGCTCCGTTGGAAATGGCTCGACGAGCAAATCTTTTTCAAACCCTTCGACATTGAAAGTGTCTTCGCCTATCTGTTGAAACTCGAAATGATTCAACGCTGGACGGCCCTCGACAAAACCGCCGGGGAACAAACCTTCCGCCAAATCGTAGGCGCCATGAAGAAAGGCAGCGAAAGCGCGTTGGAAGAATTTAAAAGAAACAATAATAAATAATTATGGCTACGAAAGGAATAGTAAAAGGAATCGTATCCAACCTGGTAACCGTAGAGGTGGATGGGCCGGTTTCTCAGAATGAAATCTGTTACATTTCCGTCGGAGGCGTCAAGCTGATGTCGGAAGTAATCAAAGTAATCGGGCAAAACGCCTATGTGCAGGTATTCGAAAGCACCCGCGGCATGCGCGTAGGCGACGAAGCCGAATTCCAGGGACATATGCTGGAGGTGACGCTGGGGCCCGGCATGCTCTCGCGCAACTACGACGGGTTGCAGAACGACCTCGACAAGATGGAAGGCGTTTTCCTCAAACGCGGCGATTACACCTTCGCCCTCGACAACGATAAAAAATGGGATTTCAAACCCCTCGGCAAACCCGGCGATAAAGTAACGGCCGGCGACTGGCTGGGCGAGGTAGACGAAAACTTCCAACCCCATAAAATCATGGTACCCTTCACGTTCGAAGGCTCCTACACCGTTAAATGGGTCGCCCCGGCCGGACAATATACCATTCACGACAAGATGGCCGTCCTGACAGGCCCCGACGGGAAAGATACGGAAGTAACCATGATCCAGCGATGGCCGGTAAAGCGCGCCATCACCTGCTATAAAGAAAAACCCCGTCCTTACAAACTGCTCGAAACCGGCGTCCGCACCATCGATACGGTGAACCCCATCGTAGAAGGAGGAACCGGCTTTATCCCCGGGCCGTTCGGTACGGGTAAAACGGTGCTCCAGCACGCCATCTCCAAACAGGCCGAAGCCGACATCGTGATTATCGCCGCCTGCGGGGAACGTGCCAACGAAGTGGTGGAAATCTTTACCGAGTTTCCCGAACTCGTCGATCCGCATACCGGCCGCAAGCTGATGGAACGTACCATCATCATCGCCAACACGTCCAACATGCCGGTAGCCGCCCGCGAAGCCTCCGTATACACGGCCATGACCATTGCCGAATATTACCGGAGCATGGGTTTGAAAGTGCTTTTGATGGCCGACTCCACCTCCCGTTGGGCACAGGCGCTGCGTGAGATGTCGAACCGTTTGGAAGAACTGCCCGGCCCCGACGCTTTCCCGATGGATCTTTCCGCGATTGTGGCCAACTTTTACGCCCGCGCCGGTTTTGTACATCTTAATAACGGCGCCACCGGTTCGGTTACCTTCATCGGAACCGTATCGCCCGCCGGCGGTAACCTGAAAGAACCGGTAACGGAAAATACCAAAAAAGTAGCCCGCTGCTTCTACGCCCTCGAACAGGAGCGCGCCGACCGCAAACGCTACCCGGCCGTGAACCCGATTGACAGTTATTCCAAATACCTGGAATATCCTGAATTTCAGGAATACATCGCCTCGCATATCTCGCCGGCCTGGATCGAAAAAGTGAACGAGGTGAAGACCCGTATGCTGCGCGGAAAGGAAATCGCCGAACAGATCAACATCCTGGGCGACGACGGCGTGCCGGTGGAATACCACGTGACGTTCTGGAAATCGGAACTCATCGACTTCGTTATCCTTCAGCAAGACGCCTTCGATGCTATCGACGCCGTTACGCCCCTGGCCCGCCAGGAATTTATGCTCGACAAAGTAGTGAAAATCTGCCGGACGGATTTCAAATTCGACAACTTCCT
>DBFJSK010000076.1:0-3336 GCA_048403675.1 Tannerellaceae bacterium
CTACAAGCGGCAAGGCAAAACAAAATGAGCCAAAGCGGCCCGCATAACGTAAGGCGTCGTTTATTTCGCATGTACTTTTTCCTCTTTCGAAAGGCTGGCCGACAACGTGCGGCGATAAAACAAAAGCAACAGGAAAACACCGACACAGATAGCAGAATCGGCCAAATTGAAAATCGGACGGAAGAAGATAAATTCCTGTCCTCCCCAGATCGGAAGCCAGTCGGGAAAGACAGTTTGAATCAACGGAAAATAAAACATATCCACCACCTTGCCATGCAACCAGGTAGCGTAACCGCCCCCTTCAGGCATAAAAGTGGCCACCTGTCCGAAGCTGTGATCGAATATCACACCGTAAAAAATCGAATCGATAATATTCCCGATCGCCCCGGCAAAGATCAAGGCCACGCAAGCGATAAACCCGAATTTGTATTTTTCTTTCACGAGTTTGTATAAATAGTAGCCGATAAAGCCCACCGCTATGATGCGGAATACCGACAAAAACAACTTGCCGATCACCTCTATCCCGAACGCCATGCCCGGATTCTCCGTAAAATACAGATAGAACCAGGGAGTGATCTCGATGCTATCGTGTAGCTGCATATGGGTTTTGATCCATATCTTGAGCGCCTGGTCAAGAAGAAGGAGCAGTATTACGATTAACACTGCTCCCCACCCTTTCGAATATTTCATCTACTTTTTACCTCCTTGTTTTGCTTCGATACTCAAGGTTGCATGAGGTACTGCGCGCAGCCTTTCTTTGGGAATCAACTTACCCGTTTCGCGGCAAATACCGTACGTTTTGTTTTCGATACGGATCAGCGCCGCCTGCAAGTTCTGGATAAATTTCATCTGTCGCTGGGCCAGTCGGCCGGCCTCTTCTTTCGATAAGGTAGCAGCTCCTTCCTCCAACACCTTAAAGGTGGGCGACGTATCTGCCACATCATTACCGTCGGAATTCGTCACACCCGATCTCAGCAATTCGTAATCTCTTTTGGCAACTTCCAGTTTTTCTAATATAATGGTACGAAATTCTTCTAATTCCGCATCCGAATATCTCGTCTTCTCTGCCATGGCTCACTAATTTTAAGTTCAACAATTATCTACAGAATCAGGAAGAACGGCGAAAGGCTTCCCCTTACGTCCGACTTCGGACACAAAGATAATATAATTCTTCATTATCCTACCGCATCGCGCCTTTCTTCCTGATTAATTTTACACGAACTTATGCCTTTTCCACCCGTACGGAAAGCTTGAAGTCCTCGAAATCAAGCTCCGTCGCATCACTGATGACATCCGTTAGCTCGACAACCGACGCCAATACCTGGCCGCGGATGTACGCATTGTATTCACGGATCGCTTCGTCCATTTCATCGGTAGAAAGGATGGTGACGTTCACCTTGTCGGTAATATCGAAGCCACTGCTTTTGCGCAAATTCTGAATCCGGTTGATCAGTTCGCGCGCCAACCCTTCCTTGCGAAGCGCTTCGGTAACGGTAATATCCAACGCCACCGTCAACCGGCCTTCGTTCGCCACCAGCCAGCCGGGAATATCTTCCGAAATAATTTCCACATCGGAAAGTTCCACCACCGCTTCCTGTCCGTCCACCGTCAAGGTATACCGTCCTGCCGCTTCGAAAGCCAGAATATCCGGCTGCGCCATCGTTTGGATATCGGCGGCCAGCTTTTTCATGATTTTTCCGTAACGCGGGCCCAGCTTCTTGAAATCGGGTTTGACGCGTTTCACCAAGATACCGGCTGCATTATCGACAAATTTCAGTTCCTTCACATTCACTTCGCTGAGGATCAGATTTTTCACCGCCCCGATACTTTCCTGTTGATGTACATCTGCTACCGGAATCATCAAGGTCTGCAACGGCTGGCGTACCTTGATATTGACTTTCCGGCGCAAAGCCAGCACCATCGACGATACATCCTGCGCCATCTGCATCCGTTCCTCCAGCCCTTTATCGATCCAAGCCTCGTTGCAAACCGGGAAATCGGACAAATGTACCGATTCCACCTGTTCGCGTCCGGTCACGGCAATCAGGTCGGAGAAGAGCTGGTCGGCATAGAAAGGCGCGATCGGCGCCATCAATTTGGCCACCGTTTCCAGACAAGTATATAAAGTCTGGTAAGCCGACAACTTATCGGTCGTCATGCCGCCGCCCCAGAAACGGCGGCGGTTCAGGCGCACATACCAGTTACTCAGGTTATCGTTGACGAAATCCGAAATAGCCCGGCCGGCACGTGTCGGTTCGTAGGCATTCAGGTACGTATCGACATCTTTCACCAAGGTATGGAGCAACGACAAAATCCAGCGGTCGATTTCCGGACGCTCGCTTTGCTCCATATCCGGCTCCGAATAATCGAAACCGTCCACATTGGCATAGAGTGCAAAGAAGGAATACGTATTATAAAGCGTGCCGAAGAATTTGCGGCGCACCTCTTCGATACCGTCCACATCGAATTTGATATTATCCCACGGCGAGGCGTTCGTAATCATATACCAACGCAACGGGTCGGAGCCGTATTGCTCAATCGTAGCAAACGGATCGACCGCATTGCCGAGCCGCTTGGACATCTTATTCCCGTTTTTATCGAGCACCAACCCGTTGGATACAACGGCCTTATAAGCCACGCTATCGAAAATCATCGTAGCCAGGGCATGCAGCGTGAAGAACCAGCCGCGTGTCTGATCGACGCCTTCGGCGATAAAATCGGCCGGATAAATCGAACGCGCGTCGAACGCTTCCTTGTTTTCGAAAGGATAATGGATCTGGGCGTATGGCATCGCGCCCGAGTCGAACCAAACATCGATCAGGTCGGTTTCCCGTTTCATGGGTTTGCCCGAATCGGAAACCAGTATGATGTCATCCACATAGGGACGGTGCAAATCGATCTTCTCGTAATTCTCTTTCGTATAGACGCCCGCTTGGAAACCGGCATACGGATTACTCTCCATCAATCCGGCTTTCACGGATTTTTCGATTTCCCCGTACAATTCTTCCACCGAACCGATACATTTTTCTTCCGTCCCGTCTTCGGTACGCCAGATAGGCAGCGGTGTTCCCCAATACCGGCTGCGGCTCAGATTCCAGTCCTGCAGGTTTTCCAGCCATTTTCCGAAACGGCCGCTGCCCGTGCTCTGCGGTTTCCAGTTGATGGTATTGTTCAATTCGATCATCCGGTCGCGCGAAGCCGTGGTACGGATAAACCAACTGTCGAGCGGATAATACAAAACCGGCTTGTCGGTACGCCAGCAATGCGGGTAATTATGCACCTGCTTTTCAATGCGGAACACCCGGTTCTGGGCTTTCAGCATCATGCAGATTTCAA
>DBFJSK010000077.1:0-4720 GCA_048403675.1 Tannerellaceae bacterium
AACCTGATCTGTCGTAAAAATTTCCCCAAAGAATTGCCGGACTTCGTACACTGCACTGACCAGAAAAAAATAAGTAAATTAATGGCCGATTTCGTCGAAAGAAAAGATTATTTCGGCAACAACTTGCTTTATTTCACCGATGTGGAACGAAAAATATTTTCTCCCGGAATGTCCGAAAACGGATTCTATAAATTCGACAATTCCTCCGAATTCAAGATCATCGACCTCTGGATTCATTGCAATAACGAACTCAAAGACGATTATATCCTCGTTCACCACGCCTACCCGGCCCCGGTTAAAGTAAACGGAAAAGACACCTATAAATGGGCTGTTTACAACCGTACCACGCCCATCACCTGGACAGAGGCTATGAACGGTTTCGCTGAATTTGAAGGCGACATCGTTCCGCTCGATTCCACCAAAATCGAATTTTTCGAACGTAAAGACCAGGAAGGCTACCTCTTTATCGGTCTGGGGCATGCTCACCGCCTGGCTCATCCCGCCAACCTGCCTACGCTGCGCGACTATTTTTTCCGCTTTCGCTTCAATTATGTCAACCGGTTGATTTTGGAAGATATGAATCGAGCGAGCCGGCGGCATTTTCCCAGTGTCGATTAAGCTCTCCGCCTCCCCTCTTCTCAGCTCCTACGGCTCCGACAACGGCCGGGGGGTTGTCCGGAGCCAATCGAATACCCGCCGATACACCTCATCGCGCGCCTCTTTTTCCGAAAGAATCAGATCATGCATTCCCTTTGCAATCGTATCGCGACGGACGAAATGCCCCAGTCGCGCCCCATATTTCTGAATATCCTTTACATCCAGCACAATATCCGAAACCAAATATTCATTCTGCCAAGTCTTCGTTTCGGGATACGACCGATCGGACGACATCACCAATACCGGGCAATCCAGATCTAACCCTTTCTGTACTTTCTGCTGTGCCTGCTGGATGGCGTAAATCCAACCCGCCTTTTTGGGATGCCCGAACGTCATTTTCCAAGCCGTATCATACTCCCATTCTCCTTTATGCGATTTGAGCAAACTATACGCATAATTCGGATCACCGCCTTTCTGCACCGTCAGATTCGGAAAATATTTGCCGATAAAAGCCACGACCGGTAACACCACCTTCTCCATCAGCCAGCCGAAATTCCAGTCGAGAAACGGGCTGTTCAATATCAACCCATCGACGGGAAGCGCCCCCGCCTTATTCTGTAGATAATACGGTGTAATCAATCCTCCCGTAGAATGCGCCATGAGGAAAATCCGCTCGTTCCCTTCCGCGCGGATCGTAGCGATAGCCGTATCCAGATCTGCAAAATATTCCGTCAGGCTTTTACAAAAAAAGGGATTCTGATTCGGCCGGATCGAACGTCCGTACTTCCTCAAATCCAAGGCATAAAAATTATAGCCGTGTGCCGCCACGCTATCGCCCAATTGCTTTTGAAAAAAATAATCGTTATATCCATGCACATACAGCACAGCCTGTTTCGTACCCTCGCGGAGCGGTTTCCTGACTAAGGTACAGACCACCTCTCCCTCGTAATCATCGGGCATCCGGAACGTGCGTCGTTCATAATCGCCTCCCAACACATCCGCCACGTACTGGGCCCACCCCCCCGCGGCAAAGAAAAACAACAAAAAAAGAAAAGCCGTTTTTCGTTTCATACCTTCGGTTATTTTATAGCTCATTGTATACTTATACGTCAAAACATAACGTTTATCCTTTCTCAAATGACAACAAACGGTATTTCAGAAATACCCTGTTGTTTTTTTAAAGATTATCATCGATATTTATCAAAATTTCAATAATTCGGTTATTTGAATAACCAAATATAATGAAAACACAAATACGACGCTTGTATGTTCATTATTTGGGGCTATTTTTCTTAGCGGGTTGTACGTTTACCCGGCCCAATGTTTTACCTACCCCGGAAAATGAAGTCATCGATTCCCTGATTGAATCGTATAAAGATACGCTGGCCGGGAATCCTCGGCAAGCCATCCGCCTATTCACCCGGCTGAAACACCATAGTCAAGACTCTCTGGCCATCTATAAACTCAACCTGATGCTTGCCAAAGCCTATTTTTTTGCCAACCGGCCCGATACCGCCCTTCATCTAAACCGGGAAGTGTTGCGCTTTTGCAACCGACTCGACGCCCCGGCCCCGATGATTGCGTTGCAGGGCATGGCCTACAACAGCGAAGGCATTTTCTGGCAAGAGCTAAGCCGGCGCGATTCTGCTTTCGAATGTTATCATAAAGCCCTCGATTTATTGCAAAACGCGGGGCTTGCACGCCCTTCCATCGACGTCTGCATCAACCTGGCCGACTGCTACCAGCAAGACGGCAATTACCCGCAATCCGGATTCTATTATCGTAAAGCGTTGTATAAGGCCGATTCGCTCGGATCAGAAACTCGTTATCGTTACCCTATTTTTTCCGGCTTGGCCAAACTTTACCTGGAATTGGATAATTTCACTCTTTCCGATCAGTATTTCACCCAAGCCGAAAAGTATTGGGATAAAGGTTCGGACTACGAAAAATATTTCTTTGCCAATACTCGGGGCAATTATTATTACCGGACGGCCGAATACGATAGAGCTCTCGATTGGTTCCGGAAAGCCAGGGGGCTTGTCAAAAACTTTCCCCAACCGCTGTATCAAGCTATCGTGGAAGGTAATCTGGGGGAAATTTTCATTCTTCGGCGCGAAGCCGATTCGGCCCGGTATTATCTGGATCATTCCAAACAACTTTTCGGACATGCCTTGCAACAACCGGCTTTCAAATTTTATATGGAAGGCCTGTACGCTTCCTTGGCATTGCTGGAAAACAACCTGCCGGAAGCCGAACGGTTGTTGCTCGTATCGTACGATACCGCCTCCATCAATCCGCAATATCTTTATTACCACAACCGGCGGATGCAAGAATTATATGAACGGCAAAAGAAATATGAAAGAGCTTATAGCTACCGGGTGAAAGCAGACGCATTCGACGACTCGATACGAAACATCAAAATGTACAATAACCTGGCGGAAATAGACTTCCGGTACCGGCAAGATACCGCTATTTTAAAGAAAGACATCTTATTGGCCAAAGCCGAAGGCAAAGCTTCCCGGTGGCAGGCTTTGGCTTTTCTGGTAGGGCTGGCAAGCGTACTGACCGGGCTACTTGCCTTAGGCATTCTGATTTACCGCAAACGTCAGCGTGAATGGCGTTATGCCCGGCAGAAAGCAACCATTATCAGCCTGAGAATGGAAATTATACGCAACCGGCTTTCTCCGCATTTCATCTTTAACGTGCTGAATGCCATTTTGCCGGCCTTCCACCAATACCGCGAGCTGGACTCCTCTTTGCGGTTGCTTATCCGGTTGCTACGTGACAACCTGCAGGATTCGGAACAAATTTGTCTCTCGTTGAGGAAAGAGATCGAACGGGTAAAAAACTACTTGTCGCTGCGCCGGATCGGCAAACCCGACCCTACGCGCGTGGAGTGGGATATATCCCCCGACATAGATCTGGAGACGCTGGTACCCTCCATGTCGATTCAGATACCGGTGGAAAACGCCGTAAAATATGCCTTTCGTGAAGACTCTCCCGACCCGCTCGTGCATATCCGTATCGAGCAGGAAAAGGAAGGCATCCGCATTGTAATCGAGGACAATGGGGTGGGGTATACCGTGACGCAACAAGCCGGCGACGAGCGTGGAACCGGAACCGGACTTAAAATGTTATATCGCACAGTGGAGTTATTGAATATAAAAAACAATCAGAAAATGGTTTTCCACTGCGGTTCGCCCCGTCAAAAGCAAGGAATGCAAGTTTCTATTATTATTCCCTCTAATTATAATTTCAGTCTATGAACCAGAAAATAACAACTTTAATTGTTGATGACGATGCAACAGCCATCCAAAAATTAAGCGGAGATTTGGCAGCCTTTCCGGAAATAGAAATCATGAGTTCCTGGACATCGGCGGAAAAAGCAAAAAGCGCTATTATCAAACAACAGCCGGATCTATTATTCCTGGATATCGAAATGCCTGTCTTATCTGGTATCGAACTGTTGAAAGAAATAAAAAACGATATTCATACCCATATGCGTATCGTATTTTATACGGCTTATGATAAATATTTATTGGACGCATTGCGGGCTTCCGCTTTCGACTATCTGTTGAAACCTTATTTGCCGGAAGAATTGGCAGCTATCATCCACCGTTATCGTACCTGCTTGCCACAATCGTCCGACAAGATGGAACAGTCGTTGCTGAAACTGCTCAACCATAACAGTAAATATGCTATCCAGACTATTACGGGGCTTTTGCTGGTACGGAGCAAAGAGGTACTTTTATTTCAATTCCTCAAAGACCTCAGGTGCTGGCAAATGGAACTTACCAACCACCGGACGCATAAACTGCGGATGAGCACCACGGCAAAGGAAATATTGGAGATCGATCCGCTCTTCGCCCAAATCAGCCAGGATTGCATTATCAATCAGAATTACCTGATGTTTATCGAAAACAAAACATTAGCCTGCAAATTTTATCCGCCGTTCGACAAAGAAGAGCGGATCGTGTCTCACCGTTATTATAAAAAATTGAAAGACAAGTTGGAAATCATTTAGAAACTTAATACAAATTTTATACATGAAATAACCAAAGGGGCAGATTTTTTTGCCCCTTCATTTTTGTACAAATTGTATTTCAACGCCTATACTTTATAT
>DBFJSK010000078.1:0-1917 GCA_048403675.1 Tannerellaceae bacterium
TAGACATGACTAAAGCAGATATTGTTAGCGAGATTTCAAAAAGCACCGGAATCGACAAGTCGACGGTATTGGCAAGCGTAGAATCTTTTATGGATATAGTAAAAGACTCGCTGGCACAAGGCGACAACGTTTACCTCAGAGGTTTCGGCAGTTTTATCATCAAAAAGAGAGCTCAGAAAACAGCTCGGAATATTTCAAAAAATACGACGATCATCATCCCGGAACATAACATCCCGTCGTTCAAGCCTGCGAAAACTTTCTTAAATGAAGTTAAATAATTAGTTATTATACGTTTAATTTAAAATTTTAAAAACGATGCCTAGCGGAAAGAAAAGAAAAAGACATAAAATGTCTACGCACAAGCGCAAAAAGAGACTGAAGAAGAATAGACATAAGAAGAAATAAGTCTATTTTATTGGTAACTCTAAAGAACAAACTTAATAAGTGACCTTTTAAGTTTGTTCTTTGCGTATTTAGTAAGGTCAGAGATTAAAAAACACCCTCTTTATTGTGATTAGTGAGTTAGTAGTTGATGTACAGCCTAAAGAGGTATCTATCGCCGTATTGGAAGACAAGAGCCTGGTCGAGCTTCAGAAAGAGGCCCGGAATGTCTCGTTTGCGGTGGGGGATATTTATCTCGGTAAGGTAAAAAAACTGATGCCGGGGCTGAACGCTGCTTTCATTGATGTAGGCTATAAAAAGGATGCATTTCTTCACTATCTGGACTTAGGTCCGAATTTCAATACCCAGCAAAAGTTCCTCAAACAGACGCTCGGCGATGCCAAGAAGATGCCATCGGTTTCGAAAATGCAGATTATGCCCGAAATCGAAAAGAACGGAAGCATCAGCGACGTGCTGAAAGTAGGACAGGAAGTGCTGGTTCAAATTGCCAAAGAACCGATTTCAACCAAAGGGCCGCGACTTACTTCCGAGCTTTCCTTCGCCGGAAGATATATCGTGCTCATCCCCTTTGCCGATAAGGTTTCCGTCTCCACCAAGATCAAATCGAGCGAAGAACGCGCCCGCCTGCGCCAGTTGATTCAAAGCATCAAGCCGAAAAACTTCAGTGTGATCGTTCGCACGTCGTCGGAAGGCAAACGGGTGGCCGAACTCGATCATGAATTAAAGACATTATTGAAACGTTGGGAAGACAATATCGTGAAAGTGCCCAAAATGAAGGCGCCGGCCATCGTTTATGAAGAAACGGCGCGCACGGTGGCGCTGCTTCGCGATATTTTCAATCCTTCGTTCCAAAACATTTACGTAAACGACACCGACGTTTATCATAACGTACGCGATTATGTGAGCCTGATTGCTCCCGGACGCGAAGATATCGTGCAGTTGTACAAAGGCGAACTGCCTATCTTCGATAATTTTGCCATCACGAAGCAAATCAAATCGTTATTCGGACGGACGGTTACTTACAAGAGTGGAGCTTACCTGATTATCGAGCATACGGAAGCGATGCACGTGATCGATGTGAATAGCGGCAACCGCTCCAAGGGCAGTGATGCTCAGGAAAAAACAGCCATTGATGTCAATTTGGCTGCCGCCGACGAAATTGCGCGCCAACTCCGGCTACGCGATATGGGCGGTATCATCGTCGTCGATTTTATCGATATGGCGGAAGCGGCCAACCGGCAAAAGTTGTTCGAACACATGAGTAAGGCGATGGTCAATGACCGGGCCAAACATAACATCCTGCCTTTAAGCAAATTCGGATTGATGCAGATTACTCGCCAACGTGTGCGTCCGGCGATGGATGTGGACACGTCGGAATCGTGCCCGGCTTGTTTCGGCACGGGAACGGTCAAACCGTCGATTCTTTTTACCGACAATTTGGAAGGAAAAATAGATTGCCTGGTCAACAAACACCACGTGAAGAAGTTCACCCTTCATATACATCCCTACGTGGCA
>DBFJSK010000079.1:0-9416 GCA_048403675.1 Tannerellaceae bacterium
TCACTTTTGCGGGGCGTTTTAGGAGAGGAATGCCGGCTTTTGCCGGTTCCGTTCTTTCCTCGGAAACTTGCCGGGCGGCGTAATGGAATGGCCGTTGGTTAAGGAAGATCTATCCCTGCCGGATTCAGCCCCGGGCCGCCGCCGCCGGTATATCCTCTGCTTTCGCCTGTTTCCCAGGGAGAAATCCAGAAAGCGTATAAGTCGCCCCCGGAGAGGCGGAACTTAATCCGTACCGGCTGGCCGGCCAGGGAAGCCGGTTCTTTGCCGGATTTCCAGCTTATTCTTTGTTTGGTTCCATTCACCGGGGCGAGCGTCTCACACTCGGCTGCGGAGAATCCGGGGATTACCTTGCCCCGGGCATCCAGCAATTCCACGCTCAACGCAGCCGCTTCGGCGTTGACGAACAAATAGTTGCCGTCGAATTGAAGCGGCTCGGTGGTTAGGAATCCTTCTCCTTGCGTGTGCATCGAAACAAACCCGTCGCGCCGCAGAGTGGCCAGGCCGGTCGAGGTGAAACCGTCCCACATGATGTTGTTTTTCTTTCTTCCGCTGGCATACAGATAAAGCGAATCGCCCACGATGAGCGGTGTGCCGACAATCGATTGCATATTTCCCCAGTTCCAGGCGCCTCCCGTTTCGTTTACCCCCATCACCGCCTCGTAGGTGGGCCGGTAGAAATGAAAACCGTCGCGGCTGTAGCCCAGGCCTACTTCGTTTCTTTTTTGTATTCCCAGTTGCTTACAGACGTCGTTTTCGGGGCCTTTCCACAGGGCGTACATGCCCAGCAGGATACTTTCGTAAGGCATTACGTCGAAATTATAGATAGCCGGCCTTACTTCCGGAAATGCGGGATGAACCTTTTCCTTGTCGGAAGGGGTGAACCAAAGCACGATGTTGCGGTCTGGGATGCCCGGCGTTATCGAATGGGCCAGGCTGACGGCCATTTCCGGATCGGCATGTTCCAGGTATCCCCGCGAACGGCCGTCGGCTTTGGCCCCTTGCCGCAAACTGAGGGCCCATTTACTGGTGAAGGGGTTATAAAAAGCGGTAGTGCGGTCGCCTACCGGCCCCGATTGGGCTACCCCTTCCGACCAATGCAACCCGTCTTTGGAATATTTCAAGATGATTTTCCAACCTCCCCCGTGTTTTTCCACGTTGAAGAGCTTGAATCGTTTTTCCGCATCGGAAGCGGCCTTGTCGAACCAGACGGTGGCCGCATCCCGGTCGCAGGTATCCACGATGTTGGTACCCGGCACGATGCCGGCGTCTACTTTCTTCCAGTGCTTGCCGTCGGCCGATTCGGCATAACAGGTGTAGAAACTCTGCGGGTGCTTATGCATGCGTCCCGCGCCGGCCAGATACCACATTTTGAATTTCTTTTCGGTTTCGTCGTACCAGATGCCGTCGCTGAAGGGGGCGGCGTAGGGGGCGCCCTCAAAGGTGTATTCCCACGCTTTGTCGGGGAAGACGACGGGATTGCCTTCGTAAAAACGAGCCGGATGGCATACCCGTTGCAGGTCGGTTTCGGCAATCAGGAAGTCGTCTACGAATAATTGCCGTCCCAAGTTGACGGGGATGACGGCCGGTTTGCGGCTGAGGTAGGGCGGTTCCATTTCCCGCCGTACGCCGTCGTCGGCCAGGCGGGGCGGCCACTCGTCGGGCAGGGTGATGCCGTTGGGCAGCATGCGGGTTTTCACGTCTTGCGCGGGGTTTTCCCCCGAAGGAGCGCAGCTTGCGAAGAAGACGGCGCAGATCAGATAACAGGCGATTTTCATGATGCGAGGTTTTTTGAATTTACCAACCCGGGTTATTTTGCGTAATATACGGATTTCCTTCCACTTCGTCGATGGGTAGCGGCATCCATTCGTTCTTGTTTTCCTGGAATCCCATATAGTAGGCCCGGCTGAATTGTTTGAAGAGCGGATCGGAGGCTTCCAATTCCCGGAACCGGGGGATCAGTTTTCCCCAGCGGAGCAGGTCGAAGAAACGCCAGCCTTCGTAAGTGAGTTCCAGGATGCGTTCGGTTTCGATGGTCTGGGGGGTCGCTTCCGTTACCGGCGGTACGCCGGCCCGCGCACGTACCTGATTGATGGCTTCCAGCGGAGTTATGCGGGCTGCGGGTTTGCCTCCCCGGATGACGGCCTCGGCATACATCAGCAGCACGTCGGCATAGCGGATCATGCGCCAGTTCACGTCCTGTGCCCGGCCGTTGAAAAAGTGCGCGCCGGCATCGTCGGTGGGGGGCAGTGTCCAGTCCAGCCATTTCCGGCTGCACATTTTGTAGCCTTTGGCTTTTTCGTATTGGTCGCCGAAGGTGGCTTCCCTCGATCCCATTTCGGCTTCCCAGTCTTTCCCCTCCAGGAAGGTTACTTTCTTGCCTTCCGGCCGGACGATTTCGGGGGCGTTGTCGTTGAATACGAACGAATCGAACATCCGCGGATCGGTTTTCCCGTCGGCCCCCCGCGAGGCGGCGAAGACCTCGTACAGCCAGTTGTGCATCACCTGAGCCGAACTGTTGGAATTCCTGTTTTTATTCATAATACACATTTTGCAACGTACGTCGTTGAAGAGGCCGCTGTCTACGAAGCCGGGGTTGAAGCCGGTATTCAGGATGCCTACGAATTGGATTTCGAATATCGATTCATCGTTATTTTCGTGAGCGACATCGAAATTCCAGGCGTATTCTTCCGCTAGATGGTAGTCTCCTGCGTTTCCGTCGATGATCTGGGCGAAAGCTGCGGCCGCCTCGTCGTAATAGGTGCGGGCGGATTGGCCGTAGATAGGCTCTATGCCCGAGCGGTAAAGGTATGCTTTTCCGAGTAAGGCCAGGGCGGCTGCACGGGTGACGCGTCCTTTGTTTTTAGCATCCCAGAAGTCTTTGCCGGGAAGCAGTTCCTGGGCTTTTATCAAGTCGCCGATAATGAATTCCCAGGTTTCTTCCGGATCGGCCTGGGCTTTGTATTCATTGGGTGCTTTGGGAAGTTGCCGGATGAGCGGGATGTTGCGGTAATTGATGAAAAGGAAGAAATGGGTGAAGGCGCGCAGGAAATAGGCTTCGCCCAGGTAGGCGTCGTGCAGTTCACGGTTGCTGAATTCCAGTTCGCTCAGGCTTTCGATCATCTGGTTGGCCTGCGAGGCGGCGGTGTACATCAGTTGGAAGGGTTGTACCAGCGAGTAGTAGGAGGGGGTGAACTCTTCGTTGTAGGCGCCCGGTACGCCGTAATCGGCTACCGAACAGCCTTCGTCGCTGCGGGTGAGCATCAGGCCGAAACCGCAGGCGCCCAAGTTGCGCGGGGTGGAGAGGTAGCCATAGATGCCCAGTATGCCTTTGTCGCAGGTTTCGGGGGTGGTGTAGAAGGAGTTTACGTCCGATTGGTTGGGGTTCGACGAGAGTTGGTCGAAGATGTCGGCGCAGCCCGTCGCTCCGGCCAGGGCGGCCAGGGAGAGGGCGGTTATTTGAAGTTGTTTACAAATCGTTTTCATCTGTTTTTGGGGTAATTAGGAGGTTCGTATTATTCGTATTAAAAGGTCAGATTAATGCCTAAGGTATACACGCGCGAGTTCATCGTGGCTTCGTGCGGGCTTTCCTGGGCTTTCCAATAGCCGTCTACCCCGCGGTCGAACAAGGCGTTGGCGCTTACTTCCGGATCGTACAGGGGGTATTTGGTAATCGTAAACAGGTTTTGTACGCCGGCATAGATGCGCAGGGATGCGATGTATACCTTCCGTAGTTGGGGTTGGGTAAACGAATAGCCCAGTTGCAGGTTTTTGCATCGGAAATAGGAGCCGTCTTCTACATAGAAGGTGCTTGGCAGGGCGTTTAGACCGGAGCTGTTCTTGCTGTTGAGCTGCGGGGCTTCGGCGTGCGTGTGCTCGGGCGTCCAGGAGTGGTAGTAGGCGTCTGTCAGGGTCGCGCTGTTGGCGCCTCCGAAATACCAGTCGTATTTCATCAGTGCGAAGATGTCGTTGCCTTGGGTGCCTTGGAAGAAGGCCGTCAGATCCCAGTTCTTATAGCCTACGTTGATGTTGATGCCGTAGGTGAAGTCGGGATGCGGGTTGCCGATGGCGGTTTTATCGTTTTCGTCGATTTTGCCGTCGGGTTTGCCGGTGAGCCGGCCGTCTACGTTGCCGTTGTTGTCCTGGTATTGGAAGTTGCCTTCATCGTCGAATCCTTCTACGATGTAGCCCCAGAAGGTACCGATCGGGAGTCCCGGCTTGGTGATGGTGGGACGGTCGTTGAAAGAGCCGCTCATCATCACTTCGGCTTTGATGGGCTGAACGCCTTCGCCCAGGCTTTTTACTTTGTTCCGGAGCGCCGAGATATTGCCGCTGACGTCGAGGCTCCAGTCGTTCCAGGTGTTGCGATAGCCCAGGGTGAACTCGAATCCTTTATTTTCCACGGAAGCCGAGTTGAAAATCGGCTGGTCGCCACCATTGGTGGTGATGGTTTGGCCCGACGAGGCCAGCGGCAGCAACGGGGCCAGCAGGTCTTTGTTGTCTTTCCGGAAATATTCGGCTGTAAAGGTTACCTTGTGGTTGAAAAAGGCCATTTCGAGGGCGATGTTTTTGCTGACCGATTTTTCCCACGTGAGGTCTTCCTGGGCGAATTTGGTTACGTAGCCGTTCAGTACGCTGCCTTGGCCGGTCTGGTTTTCCCCCAGTACCGAAGGGATCGGCCCGTAAGCGGTGGAAAGGAAGGAGTAGGGGTCGATGAAATTGGCGCCCAGTTCGCCGTAGCTGGCCCGGATTTTAAATTGGTCGATCCAGTCTGCCCGGAAGAAGGCTTCTTCGTGCAGGTTCCATCCTACGGATACCGAGGGGAAATAGCCTACCCGGTGGCCTTTGGCAAATTTGGAGGAGGCGTCGCTGCGCAGGCTGGCCGATACTAGGTAGCGGTCTTTATAGTCGTAGTTCAGCCGGGCGAAGAAGGAGAGCAGGGCGGTGTTGTATTCTTCGCTTGCGATGTCGCCTTTTCCGTTGAAAACGGTGATGTGGCGGCCGCCCAGGTCGGTCGATCCCGAGCCGATGCTCATCGAACGGTAGTATTCGCGCATCCAGCTTGTGCTGCCCATGACGTCGAGGGTGTGGCCTGAGCGGGTGGTTTTGTAGGTCAGGATATGGTCGATGGTATAACTGAAGCGTTGGCCGCGGGTTTCCGAGAGCGAGTTGATGGTATTGCTGTAATCCGGATCGGCATTTCCGGCGGCGTCCCATTTGGAATCGTAGGCCATCGAGCGGGAATAATTGTGGGTGGAGATATAATCGCCGCCCAGCATGAGTTTGTAATCGAATCCTTTGAAAAGATTCAATCCCAGGTTGAGGCTTCCGGTTACGTTGACCGTTTTGTTGTTGCGTACCGTGTTCGAATAGGAGGCGAAGGGGTTGGTTACTTTGCCTTCGTTCACATAGTATTCCGTGCCGGCCGAAACGAACCGGCCGTCGGCGTCTTTCATCGGGACGGTGGGGATGCCCATCACCATGCGTACCTGCGGTTGTTTGTCGGTATAGGCTACCGCAAGGTTTTCGCCTACGGTGAGGCGCCCTTTTTGGAAGGTGCCGTTTACGCGGGCATTGTATTTTTTGAAGTCCGAAAATTCCAGGATGCCTTTCTGGTCGAAATAGCCGAGGCTGGTATTGAATGTGGAATGTTCGCTTCCGCCCGAGATGGCTGCGTTCAGGTTGTACATCGGGGCGTTTCGAAGGTAGGCGTCTTGCCAGTCGGTATAGGTTGCCGGATGGGTGGGGTCGATGTTTTCCGGGGCCTGGGTCTGGTTGCTCGAATTGGCTACGAGTTGCCGGGCATAGGCGCGGTGTTCGTCGGCATCCAGGAAGTCGAGGTATTTGGATGGGGTTTGCAGGGAGTAATTGGCTGAAAGTTCTACTTTGGTTTCTCCTTTTTGTCCGTGTTTGGTGGTGATGAGTACCACGCCGTTGGCGGCCCGCGAACCGTAAATGGCGGCCGCCGAACCGTCTTTGAGGATTTCGATGGAGGCGATGTCGGAGGGGTTCAGCGAATTCAAGCCGTTGTTCGAAAAGGCGCCGTCGATCACGTAGAGCGGTTCGGTAGCGCCGAAGGTGCCGGCTCCGCGTACCAGAATTTTGATGTCAGCCCCGGCCTCACCGCCTTTTTGCAGGATTTCTACGCCGGGGGTGCGTCCTTGCAGGGCCGAGGCTACGGAATGGGTGATTTGTTTGGTCAGTTCTTTGGCCGGCACGGTGGCCACGGAGGCCGTCAGGCTCGACTTTTTCTGGGTGCCGTAGCCTATCACCACCACTTCTTCCAGTTCTTCGGTGTCTTCGAGCAGTTGAATGGTGAATTGTTGCCGGCCGTTCACGGCGATTTGCCGGGGTTTGTAGCCGATGTAACTAACGACGAGTGTGCCGGGATCGCTTATCGAAAGCGAAAAGTGGCCGTCGGTGTCGGTAATCGTGCCGTTGGTGGTGCCTTTTTCCAGGACGCTGGCGCCGATGATCGGTTCGCCGGCCGGATCGGATACGGTGCCGGTGATGCGTTTTTGTTGTTTTTCTTGCCCGGGTTGCGCGTCGTTTTTCTTATAGATCACGATCATCTTGTTTTGCAGCTTGCAGGCCAGGTCGTTGTTCAGGAGGCTGCCCACGGCTTCCAGTACGGGGGTGTCACGGAAACTCACCGTTACTTTTTTTTCTTCGTTCATGTCGGCGGTTTGGTACATGACCGATAGGCCGGTTTGGCGTTCCATTTCTTTGAGTATCTCTTTGAGGGGGCGGTTCCGGCGGGTGCACGTTACGGTTTGTGCCCACAGGGCTGTGCTTCCCAGGCATAGGAGCGCCAGGCATAGGAGCCGGACATAGAAATTCTTTTCTTTCATCGTTTTTTCACTTTTTAGTTTGTTTTAGAAGCAGGTTAAAATCTGATTTTATCGGATATATATATCTTTTCCTTTGCGTTCTATTTGGAGGGGGATGATTTGCTGGAGGGCGGTCATCACTTCCCCGATGGTTTCCCGGTTGCGAAGCGAGATACAGAGGGTTTTCTCTCCCGCTTCTTTTCTTTCCAGGTGGATCGGGACGTTGTATTGGCGGGAGAGTTTGGCGAGTAATTCTTGTAAGGGTATGTGGTCGAACTCGATCCGGTTTTCCGCCCAGGCTTTCGATTGCCGGGCGTTGATTTTCGTGCGCTTGAAATGGCCCGAAGGGAGGTCGAGCCGCATGGATTCGCCCGGATGGAGGGGGATTTCTTTTCCTTTATAATCCAACACGACGGCTCCTTCCAGCAAGGTGGTGGCGATGTAGGTATCTTCTGCGTAGGCGGATACGTTGAATTTGGTTCCTTTCACGACGATAGCATAGGCGGCCGTACGAACGGTGAAGGGGGCGCCTGCTTGTTTGGCTACTTCGAAGTAGCCTTCTCCGTCGAGCGTGACGTTCCGGTGGGGGGCGTTGTACCGGCTGGAATAGGTCAGGCGCGAGCCGGCGTTTAGCCAGACGGTGGTGCCGTCGGGCAGGGCTACTCGGCTTTTTTCGCCGTAGGGGGCTTCCGAAGTGAAATAGGTTTCTTGGGGTTTGTCCGACAGTATGTGTTTCAGGCCGATAGAGAGGGTGGCGGCGGAGGCGATAAGCAACGCGATAACCGCCGCTTTTTTCCACAGGCCCAAGCGGGGGGCAGCGCCGATAAGGTGCATGGCGGTTTGCCGTTGCATCCGGGTTTGCAATCGCTGCCATTCTTGCCGGGTTTTTTCGGAGGGGATCTGGGTTTGTTTCCAGGTTTTCTCCCACTTTTTGAATTGGCTGAAATGGCCGTCGGTTTGCCGGATATAGGCAAAGAGTTCTTTTTCTTCTTCGGGGGCTATGTGGCCTTCGAAGTAGCGAAGGGCGAGCGTATGTGGATCTTTTTCTGTTTGCATTGTTTCTGATTCTATGGGATAAAACAGCTTATCGGGTTTTTACCCAACCCCCTGAAGGCGGAAAAAGCAGAAAAAATTGAATTTTTCTGCTTTTTCATTTTAGCGGATAAGCCAGGCTATAATCATCAGGTAGAGGTCTACCGGATATTTGTCTTTGAAATGGCGGGAAAAGATTTTGAGGGCTTTCGAGATATGGACTTCTACGGCGGTGAGGGAGATGTTGAACCGGGCGGCGATTTCCCGGTTTTTTAATCCTTTGAAACGACTGAGAATAAATACTTCCCGGCATTTGGGGGGGAGTTTTCGGATCACTAGGTCGATTTGTTCCTGTAATTCGTCGTAAAGTAACTTGTATTCGGCGTCGATGTAAAAGTCGGCTGCATACAGGCGTTCTTCTCCTTGGGCCGACGAGAGGTATTCGATTTGATGTTTTTCCACCAGAGCTTGGTGTTTGAGGTGGTTCAAACAGCCGTTGCGTACGATGGCAAAAAGTAGGGAGGTGAGGCAGAGCCCGGTAAGATAGGCGCGTTTTTCCCAGAAATGGAGGAAACATTCCTGGATGATGTCGCGCACGGTTTCTTCATCTTCTACAAAGCGCAGGGCATATCCCCGTAAACGGGGATAATAACTGTGGAAGAGGTATTCGAAGGCTTGCTGGTTTCCTTTCTTTATTTCCTTTACCAGCACGTGGTCGTCGCCAAAATTAAGCATAATGTATAGAGTTGCATTCGGTTACTTGATGCAATAATATAAATATTTTTCATAAAATCGCTTTTATTTTTTAAAATATTCAATATGGCCTGTGTTAAAAATCAAATTGTTATATAATCATTCCCGAAATCAACCGGATGTCTTTTGAAGGAGGAGGTGGATTTCAAAGGGTGATAGAGGTTTTGTAGGGAGCTGGGTGTTTTGTAGGGAGCTGCGAGTTTCGGAGGAAGGCAGGGGGCGGGGGAAGAAGATAGAGATTTTAAAGAATGGAGTATTAAAAAGGGAGCCTCTTAAAAAGCAACAGGGCAATGTGTTTATAAACTTTCGCAGCCAGGTTATTCTAAAGCAATGTCGGTATCGGCCATGCCCATAAAAAGCGCTGTTTTTTCGAAAGGCTATAAACACGGGGGGCGTATAGCGGAGGGTAAATTCCGAACGTCGGGAGCGGTCTTTGTCTCAAGTGCAGCGAATCCTAGTCCTGACAGTTCCGAATTTTTCCGGAGTAGCCCCGGAGGTTCAGGCCTTGAAAAGCCCGGTTAAGTAGGTACAGAGGCAAGCTATGGTTGGATATGCCGAGCGGCAGGGTTTTCGCCAAAAGCGTTTTTTGTTACTTTTGTGTCAAGACAAAAGTGAGAGAAGCAGGCGACTTTGTTGTCTTACCTTGTTTTTCAAAGAGCAACAAGATAGTAACAAAGCACTCGTTCTGTTTGATGGGGGTTGGTCCGGCCCGATTTGCAACCATTGAAATCGTTGCAACCGTTCGCGAACCAAACCCTATTATTTTTCTTTAAAGCAATCCTTCCCCTCTAAAGATTATGTTGC
>DBFJSK010000080.1:0-5306 GCA_048403675.1 Tannerellaceae bacterium
AAGAATTCGTTTGTTTAGATTTTTTAAACTGCCGGTAACGCCGCCCCGCACATCCCCCCACATAACCGAGCAGGATGACGCCCAGCACCACGCCCAGCGTCGCGATACATCCCGCCCAATCCACCGGAGAAGCATGATTGTACACCGCTGCCGAAGGATGAAAAATAGTACAGCAGATCACCAAGATACACACAAAGAAAGTCAGCATCGCAACCAGTTCGATAAGTATTTCTTTTTCAGCCACCAAGCGCCGCATAAAAAAGGAAGCGAAGCCAAACAGCAAAGTCACCGCAGCAGCCAACGCCAAGGTAGTGCGGCCGAAATCGAAGCCCGTCAGGGTGAAAAACAAGGTGATCTGAATATAGTAGAGAGCCGGAAAGATCAAAAGCGAAGGCAGGTACCGGAAGCATACCGTATACCAGGGTAAATGCCGGCCGTCGGCATGATCCCGCAAGCGGGCCACGCAAAAATAACCCGACAAAAGCATGTCGCCCATCACCACCAGCGAGATATTCATCATCGCGTCGCGTCCGGAAAGAAGATGCTGTAACGCCAGTTTGTTTACCTCCAACGCTTCCGCATGGGCGCCCACAATGAACACGCCCAGCGAAAGACTGAAAGCAAGCCTGTACCAGCGATTAGGCAGCAAGCTTGTCATAAACAAACTTTTAAGTACGGCAAAAAAAGAAAGCAAAAGCAATATAGATTCCATCGTTCCTCGTTTTTTTGAGATTACCGGTCGCCTTTCCGGACACTGCTCCGGTTTCGATTCCCGCCGCCCTTGCGAATACGTTTGCGAATAAAGAAAACCAGCAGGAAAATAACCGTCAGCCAAAAGAAGCTGACAAGCGCCAGTCCGAAAGAAGAGATCGTATCCGACCGGGTCGCAGCATCGGCCTGTACCGTTTTGTCTTTTTTCAAGACAACACTTTTTCCATCCGCCGCCAGATTTTCATCCCGGACAGTTTCTATCTTCTTCTGATAGCGGGCCGACACATCTTCCGGCAATTGCCGCCCGATATAAGCGCGCAGTTTAGCATTATCGCAAACAAAACCGCTACACCCGGCCTCATATTTCTCGATCAGCTCCGAATGAAGAGCCGCCAAATTCCGAAGTTGCTCGGGCGAAGCTTTCCAGTAACCCTTCCGGGCGGTTTCCAGCATCACGGCGGTAGCCTCCTCAAGGGCGGCCGGGTTTTCACGTTCAAAGAACTCCTTTACACCCACCTGCCATTTATCATCTACAAAGACTTCGTAATACTGATCCCAGATCGCTCCGTCGATCGCTTTGGGCTTCATCACATTCCAACCGTACGTATTTCGCACCGTTTCGGCCAGCGCAGAAGCGGCCGAAGCCCCCTCTTTCATCTGCTCTTTCAAGTAAACAGGATTAAAAAGAGTAGCGCGCGTTTCCACGCCTATAGCTGTTTTCAAATCCTGTACCCGGGCTTGGTGGCGGTTCCTGAGGTCATTGAAATAAGCGTCGGGATCCTGCCCCGTCACATGGCGCACCGTAAGGCTCATGCCCCCCATAAATTCGTACACATGGTCGAGGCTGAGCGCTCCCCAGGTATTACTCTGCCGGGGTTGTACCACCGCCTCGGTATTTTGCAGGGCCGCTTCGAAAATACCGGGCTTAAACTCGCCGAACCGATCTTCATTACCATAAACAGCACCCATATTATGCAAATAGACTTCCGAAATCTCCGATTCGTTTTCCCAGCGGTCGCCGCTTTCCACCATCGCCGTGATTCCGGTTCCATACATACCGTTCGCCCCCCCGAAAATGCGTTGAGTGGCATACCTGCGAGCTTCTTTCGGCGAAAAGCCCTTATCCAGCAGTACCCGTTCGGCGTCGTCGCGGCCTTTGGCTACATAGTTATTCTCTCCGTCGGCGCCCGCCGCCAGATCGACGGCTTTTTGCAAAAGGGCGAGTCGCGAGGAAGCGACATCGCGCAACTGACCCGAAGTCTGCACCACCACGTCCACACGCGGCCGCCCCAGCACTTTCCCATCGATCAGGCGAATATCCAGTACCCTGTTGAACTGATCACGAACCGGTTCTACGCCCAACAGGTAAAGGATCTCGGCGATGGTAGCCCCTTCGCTTTCGATAAAACTACCCGACCAGAGAGTAAAACTGACTTTTTGAGGCGTGGCGCCCCCATGCGTTTTCGCATGCTCGGCCAACAGGATGCGGGCCATCTCCTTGCCTTTTTCCCATGCCGCCGGCGTGGGAGTAGCTTCGGCGTTGATGCCGTAAAGGTTACGTCCGGTGGGCAGCACGTTGGGATCGGCTATCACATCGCCCCCGGGGCTGGGCGCAACATAGCGGCCGTCCAAAGCATCCACGAAACCGGCCAGTTCACGTTCAGGACTTGTTTCGAGATATTCGCGATAAGCCGATACGTTTTGAACGGCCCGCTTAATATCCAGCACAGCATCGGCAAAAAGAAGTTGCTCGCGGGTCACAGCGCCAAGCTGGCCGGTAGCTCCGCTGGCGGCATCGACGGAATCAGTTTTCGCATCGGCCCCTTTCTTTTCTTTTTCCAACATTTTCCTTACCGATTCCGGCATTTTACCGGTTTTAGGAATCCCGGCCGGATGTCCGTGGCCCAGCTTCGGCTTCTTACCTTTCGCCGTATCTTGCTGCATCTTCGCCAGCATGGCGGCCATCATCCGGTTCATCTTCGGCAGGGAAGCCTCCTTTATTTTCAGTGCTTCCGTCACCTTTTCGGGCGACACGCCCAGCCGCACCAGGAAATCCGCATCCTGCGCCAGAGCCGGATTTTGCATCACACGCTGTACGGCCAGTTGCGCTGGGATACGATACCGCTGGTTGAAAAAAGCCTGATTTTCGAGTTGCTTACGGGTCACTTTTCCCTCCGCCACATCCAGGTTAGCCAAACCAAAAGCAATAGGATCGGTACACATCAGTTTCACCGACGAAGCGATTTTCGAAGCCTCATAAGGAACCCCCAAGGTATACTGTCCTCCCACGATCTTTTCGGCGCAAAGCTCCTCGGCAAAATTCTCGATCTTTTCGATTTCCGCATCTGTATACGGCTGCGCCACAAGGCTATCGAGCTGAAGATCGCGATGCAACCCCATCCGTACAGCCTCTTTCTTAATCCTCTTATTCAATGCTTCATCGCGAAGATCGACAGCCAGATACCGCTTAATATCGTTCAATAACCCATCCACTTCCCGCCGAAGGCCGGTTTCGATAAAAGGCGGCGTCAGATGCGAAACCAAGGTAGCGTAACTGCGCCGTTTGGCAATCAACCCCTCCCCTACATCACTGATGGTATAAAGGTAAAAATGCGGCAGCGAACCGACAAGGCAATCCGTCCAATCGTCGGACGAAAGGGCCACCTGTTTGCCAGGAATAAATTCCAGACTGCCATGCGTGCCGAAATGGATCAGAGCGTCGGCCTTGAAATCCTTCTGCACCCAAAGATAGGAAGCGATATAATGGTGAGGAGGAACGGCATTCGAGCCATGTACGGCCGCAAACGAATTATCGCCCGTCCCTTGCGTAGGCTGAGGCAGCAGCACCACATTTCCCAAATCGATGCGGGTAACGGCTATCCGGCTGACGCCATCCGCCTCTTTGGTATAATAGGCGCCCAAACCCTGTCCATACCGGGCCGTCAGCGTATCACGCATCTGCGGACTCAAGGTTTCTTCCAACCAACTGTTATATTGAGGCTCCGATACCCAAGCCGGATACCCCGAAGCCAGGTAGTTCCGAATATTCCCTTCGGCATAGGCATTGAAGACAGGCCCCTCTTCGTTGAGCAACGCTTCGAAAGCCTTTTCCGTAGCCGGAAGCCGCCCGACGTCGTATCCCTCTTCACGCAACTTTTTCAGCAAACGATAGAGCGAGGGAGCCACCTCCAACCCGGCGGCCGTCAACGCATTTTTGCCCGGCCCTTTATAATAATAAATCGCGACCTTCTTATCCTTATTAGGTAAAGTCTGCAATTTCAGGTAATTCGAAACCAGATCGACAAACCGGCCCAACCGTCCGGGAATAGGTTTAAAAAGATAAAGACCGTCCTGATCGACAAACTGGGCATTCAGGGCGTAAGGCGCAATTCCCCCGTCGAGTTCGGGCATAACGATACTCTGGCTCATAAAACCGCCCGCCATGCCGCGTTTATCGGCCATCCAGTTAGCATAGGTATCGTTGATCGTAACCGGACAAAACATCGGAACGCGATGCGCTTTGAGCCACTCCACCGCCTTTTCGCCCTGCCCCATCAAAAGACGCCCGTGTGGCATATAAATCACGGCGTCGGGCGCAATGGCGTCGAGCAGGGGCAGCCGGTTGGCAAAGCCGCTGACGGGATAGACGTTCATCCCGCGCTTTTCCAAGCTGACAATCAGCGAATCGAGATGATCCTTATTCGTGTCGAACGGCCCGGCCATGCCCACGATAAGGGCTATTTTCGGCGCCGCAGGCCGGTAAAATCCCTTTTCTTTATAGTAAGTTTCGAAAGCTTCCACGGTTTCGAAGATCTTTTCGTCGTCAAGGTGAAACAAGACGTCCGAACTGATCTCCACGGGATCGGCAATTTCACCGGTGAAGAAGCTTTTCCCCGTCAGGTCTTTGCGGATATAGTTGAACAAGCTGCGGTAATTCGCCGAACCTCCGTTCGACAAATAGTCGGCCACCCGTTTATTCCGGATCGAATCGAGGCTGGTGATGTCATTCACCGGATCGGTCACAGCGGTCGAGAAAACCGGCACCTGTTTCGCTTTCAGTTTTTCCAATACGGCGCGATGCGCGTCGGTCATGCGGATACCCATGCCGAAGACCAAAACAGCGTCGTACCGGTCGAGCCGGTCGAAATCATCCAGCGTAAGCGCATCGAGCGCAATAAAATCCGTATCCAGGGATTTGGCCATCCGGGCCACCTGGTAATTCGGAAAGTTTACCAAAGCCACTTTCGTCGTCCCCGCTACCCTCGTCCAGATTCCCCAGCCGATCAGTACGAGGGCGACCAGCGCCCCGGCGATTCGTAATGTACGTTTCATTCTTTATTGGTTTGTATTTATTATATGTCCGTCAGAACAGCTCATCCAGATTCACCGAAAGCCCCACCATAAAGGTAGTACCGGGCGAAATCGGCGAATTGGCCGAATAATAATCCGGTTTGTAATTAAAAAGATTATCCACCGTAAGCTGGAGCAGATAAGCCCGCATCAAGCGCTGCGAAACCGTGAGTTTCCAATGCTGGTAACCGGGATAATGCACCGCGGTAAACGAATCGTCGTCGTTCGCTTCGTTGGTATCCAGC
>DBFJSK010000081.1:0-15580 GCA_048403675.1 Tannerellaceae bacterium
AGGTATTTCTCTTTTTCGATGGGGAAAAAGGGCGCATTATAGGCATTCCGGCGGAATTGTTCTACCGCGAGGGCTTCGAAAGCCCAGCGAGAAGGAATAAATTCGCCGATAAGGGGCACGACGTTGCGGTTGGCGGCCGAGCGGCTCAGGTCGTCGAATTTCACTACCAGCCCGCAAAGCAAAATCTGAGGGATCAGCAATAGCGGAATGGTAATGTAGATGGCTACCACCGAACTGAGGGTTTGCGAGAGCAGCAACCCGGTCAGGTTGGCCAGGAAAGCGGTGAGCCAAAGGGTGAGCCACCAGCTTACGAACAGTTCGCCGCCGATGCCCAATAGGCTGTTGCCTACCGCGATAAATAGCAGACTTTGAAGGGCCGAGAGGCCGAAAAGGAAGATGAGTTTCGAGGTTAGGTAACTTCCCCGGCTCAGCCGTAGGAAGCGTTCGCGTTTGAGCAACGTCCTGTCTTTGATGATTTCTTCCGCACTGATGCTCATGCCGATGAAGGCAGCCACGATAACCGACATGAAGATATAGGATATCAGGTTTTTATTGGCGTACAGGGTGTACCCGGTGTCTTCGGCAAAGCGTGTCAGGAGGGCGACGATGAGGGCCAGGAGGGGGGCCTCCAGCAAGGCGATGCCCAGGTATTGTTTGTTGGCCAGCTTGGTCTGAAAATTCCGTTCGAGAAAGATGCCGAATTGTTTCCAAACGGAGGGCTTCTGCTGTTGATTGGGGGGCAGCGGACGTATGTCGGGTTCGGGATAGGGCGGGCGTCCGGCCAGGTAAAGTTCGTGCCATTCGCGCGGGCTGAGTTTGCGGATGGCGGTCAGATTGCCTGTATCGTCGATCTTTTTGGCATCGATGATATTGAGGATGAGTTCCGGATTGACGTTACCGCAGGTGCTGCATACGCTGATGTCCTGGTCGGTATAATTGGCTACGCGCTTGAAATAGGTGATGGCTTCGATCGGATTGCCGTCGTAGATGGGGTAACCTCCCGCATCGAGCAGCCACAGGCGATCGAATAGCTTGTAGATTTCCGACGAGGGTTGATGAATATTGACTACCACCAGTCGTCCGCGATGGGTTTGTTCTTTCAGGAGCATGATGACCTTTTCCGAATCGCTCGACGAGAGGCCCGAGGTGGGTTCGTCGAGGTAGAGGATAGCCGGTTCACGGATAAGTTCGAGCGCGATGTTGAGGCGCTTGCGTTGACCGCCGCTGATGGTTTTCCGGATGGGTGAACCAACGGGGAGATCGCGTATTTTAAGCAGGTCGAGGTCGCCGAGGATGGTTTGTACTCGTTGCTCGATAGCTTCGGGGCTGAGGTTGGCGAAACACAGGCGCGCCGTATACCAGAGGTTCTGATACACGGTGAGTTCTTCGATCAAGAGGTCGTCTTGCGGCACGAAACCGATCAGCCGCTTGCATTCGTTGGAGGCGAGCGGGTGTCCGTTCAGGCAGACGTTCCCTTGTTGGGGGCGGATGTTGCCGTTCAGGATACCGAGCAGGGTCGATTTTCCCACGCCGCTGCCGCCCATAATAGCGACTAGTTGGCCCGATTCGAGGTTGAACGAGAAGTTATGCAGCCCGTTTTCGCTGTGTGGGAAATGGAAATCGATGGCGCGTCCGGTTAGCAGGATGCGTTCTTTGCGTTCCTGCCGGTTGAATACGTCCATCACGTCGCTGTAATAGACCGGCAGGAAAAGAGGGCTTTTGATAACGCTGCTTCGTTGCCAACTGTAGAAAATGCCGGCGGTAAGAGGAATGTCGTTCATGAAAACGCGGCCTTCGCCGTGATAGGTGAACACCACCCGGTCGGCTTTTTTGAGTTGCATGACCCGGATTTCTCCTTCCAGGTCTTTGCGGTAGATATGATTTTCTTTTTCTTCTTGCGTGGCGGTTGCTTCCGTAGAAGCGAGAGGGACGGAAGAAATGGTCAGGATTCCGGGCGACGGCTTTCGGGCGACGAAGGCCAACATGGTGTTGAAGGTCGGTTTGTCGATATGAAAAATCTCGGCGATCGACCGGAAAATAGAAGGATCGATGCTGCCCTCCTGGCTATTGCCGTGGGCGAATTCCATGAAACGAAGCAGCAGAAGGAGTTGTTCTTCCGCCATCAGCTTGGGTTTGAGCTGCGTGCACACGTTCAGGATAACCCGTTCTTTGTCGATATCGATGTCGGGATCCGTATAAATGCTTTGCGTTTCGTCGAAAAGTTCAAGGTACTCGGCATGCGAACGGATTCCGAAATGGCTCGACAGGTAGGTATTGACAGCTTTACGCGCTTGCGCCGGCTCGATTTTGGCCAACGAGGCGAATATGGCGAATAGATTAAGTAATCCGTTAAGTATTGTTTCGTTCATTCCGGTGATTTGCTATCGTTTGGTTTCGATACCGTTTGCAAATATAGGGTTTATGAAAGATATTTACGGGTATCTCGACGGCTTTTTTGCAGCCCGAACGGCGGCTTCGGGCCTTACTTCTCCCTTATTCTTTGTGTTTTCGGCTTGTCAGGTAAATAGCATAATCAGCAACTGAGCCGAAATAACCCGGATAAACATAGATAGGGGGTAAACGGTGGCATACGATACCGAGGGTTCGTCGCCTTCTACCGTAGTATTGGCATAGCTGAGCGCCATCGGGTTGGCCATGCTGCCGCAAAGCATCCCCACATTGTGGGCATAATCGAGCTTATAAATCCGGGAAGCGATGAACCCGACGATAAGCACCGGCACGAGGGTTAGCAGAAAGCCTAATCCGATCCAAATCAACCCTTCCGCCCGGAAGACGGTTTCAAAGAAATGGGCGCCCGAATCGATGCCGAGGCCGGCCAGGTAAATCACGATCCCGAACTGGCGCATCATCAGGTTGGCGCTTTGGGTGGTATAGGTGGTCAGGTGAAAGCGGGGGCCGAAAGCGCCCATCAGGATGCCTACGATGATGGGGCCGCCGGCGATGCCGAGTTTGATCGGAGTGGTCATGCCGGGCAGGGAGATGGGAATGGCGCCCAATAAAACGCCTAAGGTCAGTCCGACGAAGATGGCCAGCAGGTTCGGATTGTCGAGCCGTTTAATTTCGTTGCCCAGAATTTTCCCTACGTTGTTCACCGCATTGGCTTCGCCCACGATGGTGAGTTTGTCGCCAATTTGCAAGCGGAGATCGCGGGAGGCGATCAGGTCGATGCCCGCACGATTCACCCGGGTGATGTTGATGCCGTACAGGTTGCGCAGCCGGAGCGACCCGAGTTTGACGCCGTTTACCCGGTTGCGGGTCACGACGATCCGACGCGAGATCAGTTGGCTATCGATGGCGTTCCAGTCGATGTCTTCTTTGTTCCAGTCTACCTTTTCCTGTTCGCCGAACAAGACTTTGATGGATTCTACGTCGGCTTTCACCGAGATAATCAACAAATGATCGGCCGGCTCCAAATGAGTATCGGAGGTCGGAATACTCACTTTGCCGTTGCGCCAGACGCGCGAAATAACGAAGTGTTTCTCCGTCAACTGCATAATCTCGCGGATGCTTTTATGGTAGATCGAAGGATTGCACACCTGAAACTCGGCGACATAAGTCGTGGTATCTTTCTGTTCGTTCGTTCCGCCGGCCGTTTGGGTGGGGAACAAGTTTTTGAGGATGATAATGGCCAGGATAACGCCCACCACGCCCAGCGGGTAGGCCACTGCGCAGGCTAAAGCCATGTCGGTAACGGCCTTGGTATTGGTGGGATCTAGTTGCAGTAACGCTTGTTGGGCCGCTCCCAAAGCCGGAGTGTTGGTAACGGCGCCCGAAAGTAATCCCACCATGTTGGGCAGCGATATGCCCGTCGTCCAGTGAAAGACGAGGGTGAGCAGCAATCCAAGGGCGATCACCCCCATTGCCATCGAGTTCATCTCGACCCCGCCTTTTTTCAAAGAAGCGAAGAATCCCGGGCCTACTTGGAGCCCGAGGGTATAGACGAACACGATTAATCCGAAATTCTGGGCGAAAGCAAGCATGTCCTTATTGACTACGATGCCGAAATGACCGGCCAGGATGCCGGCAAAAAATACGAAGGTGATGCCCAGGGAGATGCCGAAAAGTTTCAGCCGGCCGAGGTAAACGCCTACGGCGGCAACGATCGAAATGACCACAACCGCCTGTATCATTGTCGGTTCCAGAAAGGTTTCAACTAACCAATTCATTCTTATACTGTTTATTGAGCCGTGCAAAGATAGGACTTTAATTCTAATCCGTATGTTTATATTGCCGGATTGTCTTTATCTTTGCCCCTGTACCAATCCGAGATAGGCCGTATCCGGGCAAAATCAAACCAGCTTGTTTTTACGTTCGGTTTGCCTTCTCTTTGTTTCAAGTAAGCCAAAAGAAGCAGCGTTTCGGCATACCCAGGCGAGTCCGTTTCTGCCTCCGGTTAATCCGATCTCCGATTGGAAATAAGTAAAGATCAAACCTAATCACCCAACGATGGCATTACGAATTATTCATACCGCCGACTGGCATTTGGGGCAACTTTTTTTCGGATACGACCGCGATGCCGAGCAGGAAGCCTTTCTCTCCTGGCTGGCTGAAATGTTAGCGGAGCGCGAAGCGGATGTGTTGCTCATTGCAGGCGATGTATTCGATGTGGCGAATCCTTCCGCAGCGGCTCAACGCCGGTTTTATCACTTTTTAAAAGAAGCCAACCGCTTGAACCCCGGTTTACAAATCCTCGTGATTGCCGGCAATCACGACTCGGCCGTCCGTTTAGAGGCGCCTAATCCTTTATTCGAAGAGTTTCATACGCGGGTGGTAGGGAATATCAGGCGTAAAGCAGACGGCACGGTAGATTTCGACGCCTTGCTTTGTCCGCTTTGCGACCGTTCCGGACACCGGGCGGCCTGGTGTCTGGCCGTTCCTTTTTTGCGGCAGGGCGATTACCCCGCTCCCGAGGAAATACCCGATACCTATGTAGCCGGCGTGGGGCGATTATACCGTCAGTTGTATGCCTATGCTGCTGCCCGGAGGCAACCCGGCGAAGCTCTCCTGGCGATGGGACATCTGCATGCTTCAGGAGCGCAACTCTCGCACGATGACCGGAGCGAGCGGGTGATTATGGGCGGCTTGGAATCGGTTTCAATCGATGTTTTTGATGCAGGTTTGGTCTATACGGCGTTGGGACATATCCATAAAGCCCAGCAGGTGGGGGGTGTGGAGAAGATACGGTATGCAGGCAGTCCGCTGCCCATGTCTTTTTCGGAAACACATTACCGCCACCAGGTAGTGGAAGTGCGGCTCGACGGGAGCGGCCCGGTGGTCATCGATTCGCTGGCTATTCCGCAAACAGTGCCGTTGTGGCGCATACCCGAAGGGGGAGCGGCTGCTCCCGACGAAGTGCTCGCCTCTTTGGCGGCTCTGCCGGAGACAACCGACAGGGAACGGGATTTCTGGCCTTTTTTGGAGGTACGGGTTTTGCTTACCGAACCCGATCCCGGTTTTCGCCATCGGGTAGAAGAAGTCTTGGAAACGAAAGCGGTGCGGCTTACCTCGATTGTGCCGGTCTATCCGGAGCGCCCGACGTCCGAGCAAGCCGGGTCACTCTCGTACGGCGATTTGCAGCGAATCGATCCGCTGGATATGTTGCAACATGCCTTCGAGCAGAAATACGGAAGCGATTTGCCGGAAGAAATTGCCGGATTGTTTAAAGAAGTAGTACGGGAGGTGACGGTATGAGAATAGAAGCCATCAGAGGACGGAATATCGCTTCCTTAGAAGGCAGTTTTGCCATCGATTTTACAGAAGAACCTTTACGGTCGGCCGGGATCTTCGCGATTGCGGGGCCGACGGGAGCCGGAAAATCCACCCTGCTGGATACCTTATGTCTGGCTTTATTCGGCCGTACGCCGCGTACCGATGTGGCCCGCGAGAACAATGTGAAGCTGCGCGACGTGAACGACGATGTGTTGCTACAGAGCGATCCGCGTTTTTTGCTCCGCAGGGGAACGGCTTCGGGCTATGCAGAAGCCGATTTCGTGGCGGTCAACGGGTTTCGTTACCGGGCGCGTTGGTCGGTGTCCCGGGCCCGCGACAAAGAGAACGGACGCCTTAAAAGCGCCCAACTTAGCTTGTATAATTTAGATAAGGAGGAAGAAGTAGGAGGGAGCCGATCGGATTTGCAGGCCAGTTTGGTAGAGTTGATCGGACTTAGTTTCGAGCAATTTACCCGTTCGGTCTTATTAGCCCAGAACGATTTTTCTACTTTTCTGAAAGCCGAGCAAAGCGAAAAAGCCGCCCTATTGGAGAAATTGACGGGAACAGAACATTATTCGGCAATTTCCCGTGAAATTTATGCGCGTAATCTGAAAACGAAAGAGGCCTACGAAACCTTGGTGGGGCGTATTCGTGACATCGAAGTAGTGCCCGAAGAGGAAGAAAAAGGCTTGCAATCCGCCTTGGCAGAAGCCGAAAAAGCCTGCCGCCGGCTGGAAAAAGCAAAAGCCGAACATCAGGCATTGCAAGAAGCCGTCCGGCAAGTGGAGCGGCAACAGGCGCAGCGAGCCGTACAATTGAAAGAGGTAGAAGAAAAATTGGCGCAGGCTACGGCTTCACTCACGAAAGCAAAAGAAGCCTATTTGCGCCAGGAAACCGTTCAGCGACAAGCCGAAGCGGATTTTTCGGCCTTACAACCCCAATTGCAAGCAGCGCGTGAACTGGACGTGCAGCTGGAAGGAGCAGCCAGGGAATATAAGGAGGTAGCCTCGGCCGAAAAGCAAATCTTCGACCAATGGCAGGCCGGCGAAAAAAAATGGAAACAACTTTGCGAAATCCGGCAGCAAGGAGAAGCCGAAATTGCCCATTTGCGGGCATGGCGTGAAAAATATAAAGGGAAAGAAGCGGTAGCCGACCGGTTGGAAGCCCTGTTGCTGCATCTGGATGCCGCTTCCGTTTCCCGCCAGGAAATGGAGAAGACGGAGAAAGAACTCTGCCTGGCGCAACAGCAGTCCGACAACCTGAAACAAGCCATCGGGCGCATCCGGCAATTGCAAATCGCCCGCAACACTTCGTTGCGGGAAGCGGAAACCACTTGTCGCCGGTTGGAACAACTTTGCCGCGCTGCGGATTTAGCTGCCTTGGAAAAAGAATTGGAAACGATACGTGCCGAACGCGAACGCTTGCTGGTAGAGCAGGCCCGGGGCGATATTCGCGCCTTGCGCGAGCAATTGGCGGAAGGCATGCCTTGCCCTGTCTGCGGCAGCGTGCATCACCCGGCGGTAGCCGTATCCCTAAGCGCCGGGGCGGAAAAGAAACAGAAAAACGCAGAAAAGCCAGCGAAAGAAGAAGCCTCGGGCGCCGCCATTTACAAACAGGCTATCGATGGCCTGACCTTGCGCTTGGAAGAAGGAGAAACCCGACGGGCCGCATCGATTGCCCGGCAGCAAGAATGGGCTCAGTGGCAACAACGTCTTCTGACCTTACAAAAAGAGCTGGCCGCTACCGAAGGAAAATTGGCCGAGCAACAAGCACAACTCGATTTGTCGGATACCCGGCGCATACATACGGAAAAAGCGCGTACGGAACAAAAAGACTTATTCGAAAAATCGCTGGCGGCTGTCGACAGTTTGTTTGGAAATACGATCTGGCAAGAAGGCTGGTTGAAAAATCCGGTCGCTTTCCGCAAAACATTGACAGACTTCGGGCGTCAGTGGAAAGAAAACGGCGAGCAGTTGCAACGGCTTGAGCGCCTGGAAGAAGGCTGGAAAGCGGATTGCACTTCGCATGCCTCGTTCGTTTCGACCTTAAAGGCACAGTATGAAGAAGCGAAAACGCGCGCCGACGCCAAACGGCAAAGGATAGCGACGTTGCAAACCGAGCGGGGCCGATTGTTGGGAGGCCGGCCGGCCGGGGAAGTGGAAGAAACGTATAAACGTACGTCGGAAGAGCGCAAAAAACGCTTGTTGCAATTGGCCGGCGAACAGACCGAACAAGCCGCCAAAGCCGAACAATTCCGGGGAAGCGCCGGCCAACTGACTCAAGATCTGGCGCTGGCGTCGGAAGAATTGAAAACGCGCCGGGCCGCTTTCACCGCCTGGGAAGCCAGGTACGCCGAAATCTCCGGCCCCCAACCTTTAGACGAAGCGCTTGCATTCGCTACCCGACAGCAAACCGAGGCCGCATTTCGCCTGCGCCGGCAAGCGGAGAATAAACAAAAAGTAGCGGCGATGCAAGCCGAATTGGAAACTGCCCGGGTAAGCGCGGAGAGTTGGGCGAAACTAAACGAACTGGCCGGTTCCGCCGACGGAGGCAAATTCCGCCGCATCGCCCAAGGCTATACCCTGGATGTATTGCTGGGCTATGCCAACGTGCAACTGCGCGAACTGACGCGCCGCTACCGGCTGGAACGGGTGCCCGATACCTTGGCTTTGCAGGTAATCGACCACGATATGTGCGATGAAATCCGGACGGTACACAGCCTGTCGGGCGGCGAATCGTTTTTGGTTTCCTTGGCCTTGGCGCTCGGCCTTTCTTCACTTTCCTCCAACCGGATGAAGGTGGAAAGCCTCTTTATCGACGAAGGGTTCGGTTCGCTGGACGGCGAAACCTTACGACTGGCAATGGATGTGCTGGAAAATCTGCGCACGCAAGGACGCAAAATCGGCGTCATATCCCATGTGCAAGAGATGACCGAACGCATCCCCGTGCAGATACGGGTATGCCGCGCCGGCAACGGACGCAGTTCGGTGGAAGTGGTATCTTCCATCTAAGAAAGTCGTTTCGTGGCGTCAAAAAAAAGTACAGGGAAAGGACGTAAATGAGTGAATTAAAAAGGTACAGAAGCTCAAGCCGAAATCCTTCGTACCGGCCGGTGCCCACCCCCGTGTCACAAAGGCTCTTCGCACCCTTCAGATGTTTCGGGATAAATCTCCTGAAAATGGATGGAAGCGCATAGCGCCGGTTATTTGCTTAAAATCAAAGTGGAAGGCATGCGTTGCAGCGCTTTCTTGCGGTGTTCCGACACATCGTTCCAGGTATGGTAACTAATCAGCATGAAATTGAATCCGGCAAAAAGCTCCGCCGTCAGGTCTTTTTCCGGCAAAATTGTCGATTGCCGTACCGATTCGGTAAAGTCCGTTAGCGCCTGCGCCATCTTTTCGCTGCCGGGCGTCGTACTGCTGGCTTTATTCAGAATGCCACACGAGCCATGCGTAGCTTTCAGCAACGTACGGGCATAATCCAATAAAAACAGATCTTCCTCCGCCTCCACCACGATAATTACGCTCGACGCTTTCACGAACCCCCGATTAATAAAGACACCCACCGGGCAGCCACTTTGCTCGATAAACATCTTCGTTTTATCTTTCAAAAGCGCCCCCGGATAGAACCACGATTCAGGCGCTTTCAACCGTTTGAAATACCGGTTATAAAAAGAAGCGTGATATTGCGTTGCCGCCATATCCTCCGGCTGATTACTCAAGGAAATTCCCGCGCCTACCAACAAGAAATCGTACCCTTCCTTATTCACGATCTGGCAAATATCCGCGCTGGCATTATTCGATACCTCGTACCGCGTTTGTATCTGCATTCCCAGTTTCTTGGCCCCGTACAAAATCGGGCCGAAACTAACCTCTTCGAAATTATCCGTATGCAACGGATTGACATCCGAACCCACCGTCAGATGAAGCGCCGTCAACGACAGTTTATTCGGGCCATGCGAAAACATCTGATGCGCCACATCGAGCATAATCTGCCCGTTACCCGCCCGGCCGAACGAGAGCAATACCTTGAATATCCCTTCCATCGGCTCCCTATGTTTTACCTCCTGCAACTTCTCGTGCGCCCGGAAGCAGAAATTGATAAACGAAACCAAAGGCGTGGTCATGAACGTCGTCACCAACGTCATCAACACCAACATGACAAAAATAGAAGGAGGTAAAATCTTCATCTCGTACCCGATGGTAAGCACCACCAACTCCATCAATCCGCGGGTATTCATCAAAGCCCCGATATACAAACTATCCTTCCAGCTTTCCCCCACGAAACGTGCTGACAAGAAAGCCCCTCCGAACTTGCCGGCGATAGCCACCAGCGTAAACACCCCGCACATCCACCACAACTCGGCGCTGTTGAGCAAGCCGATCTCCGTTCGAAGCCCCGTGGAAACGAAAAAGAGCGGCAGGAAAAGAGCCAAAGAAACATCCTCCACCTTTTCCGTCATGATCTTACGGAACTTGATATTGCCCGGCATCACCACCCCGGCAATAAAAGCGCCGAACAAGGCATGCAACCCCAGAATTTCCGTCAGGTAGGCCGACGTAATCAGCAAGAGGAACATCAAGGCCACCAACCCCTTGTCGATCACCTCCTTATTATGGTAAATATGACCGATCATCCTCAGGAACGGACGTACGGCCAGAAACATAAAAGCGATGTAAAGAACGGAAAACAAGATATTATATACTGCACTCAGCATTGAACCGGCCTGTGCAATCGCAATCACCACAGCCAGCAAGCACCAGGCGGTAATGTCCCCGTTGGCCGCACTGGCCAGGGAGATCGTACCCAGATGCGTTTTGGTCAATCCTTTTTCCTGAATGATCCGCGCTAAAACCGGAAAAGCCGTGATACTCATCGCAATGCCGATGAAAAGAGCAAACGAGAGAAACGGCGTTCCCCGGTCGGCGTAGGTCTGATACACACAATAAGCCGTCAGCATGCCGCAGAAAAAAGGAACGATCGTGCTGGTATGGCTAATCAGAATCGTTTCTTTCAGCTTTTTCCTCACTTCGGTAATATCCAGCTCCATCCCGATGGCAAACATAAACAGAATCAAACCGAATTCGCTCAATATATTGATGTTGGCCAACGATTCGGGCGGAAAAAGAAAATGGGAAACTTCCGGCATCCAATGACCCAGCAGGGAAGGGCCCAGCACGATACCGGCTACGATTTCGCCGATCACGGTAGGCTGCCCGATTTTCAGGAACAACCAACCGAACAGCCGGCAAGTCAAGAGAATAGTAATGATCTGCAACAGGAGAATACCGATGGACGACTCGATATGATGCAACACTAATTTGGAAAACAGCGAAAATCCTTCCTCCAAATTTCGGGGCGCTTCGTAGACCGACGTAATCGTCCGATCCAATTGCTGGCTTTCCCCCTCTTTGGCGATAAAGTACATCAGCGACCCGAATACGGCGATCATCATCAGATAAAAGGCTATGCTTTTTGCTCCCTTACTCATCCTTCAAACGGTTTGCTGTAAAGACAGGGCCGAGTAAAAAGCAAACTCGTCATTTGATGCCGAATGCACGCCCATCTTCACTTGTTGCGGCAAATATAAGAAATATACCTCTAAAGTCAAAGCGTATGGTTTTTTCTTTTATCTTTGCGGGATAACCAACTATATTAATAATCATGGACTCGCTGAATCTGATCAAAAATGACCCTTGGCTGTCACCCTACAAGGACGCGATAGAAGGACGGTATCAATATGTAATTGATAAAGAAAAGAGCCTGACGAACAATGGCAGAATGACCTTGTCGGAAATGGCCTCCGGTTATCTCTATTTCGGGTTACATAAAACCACAAAAGGATGGGTGTTCCGCGAATGGGCCCCGAACGCCACTGCTATTTACCTGATCGGTACCTTCAACGGATGGCAGAAACAAGACCGCTACAAAATGAATCGTCAAGGCGGCGGAGTATGGGAAATCGCCCTCCAGGAAGACCTGCTGCATCACGAAGACTTATTCAAATTACTCGTCGAATGGGACGGCGGTTCGGGCGAAAGAATCCCCGCCTGGACGCGTCGCGTCGTACAAGACGAACAATCCAAGATATTCAGCGCTCAGGTATGGAATCCGGCCGAGCCTTATACATTCAAGAACAAACGTTTCAAGCCCAATACCTCGCCCCTGTTGATCTACGAATGCCATATCGGCATGGGAACCAACGAAGAAAAGGTAGGCACTTACAACGAATTTCGCGAAAAGGTATTGCCCCGCGTAGCCAAGGACGGCTATAACGCCATCCAGATCATGGCCATCCAGGAACATCCCTATTACGGCTCGTTCGGCTACCACGTGAGCAGCTTCTTCGCCGCCTCTTCCCGCTTCGGCACCCCCGAAGATCTGAAAAGACTGATCGACGAAGCCCACGGCATGGGCATTGCCGTGATTATGGACATCGTGCACAGCCACGCCGTGAAAAACGAAGTGGAAGGTCTGGGCCGTTTCGACGGTTCCTACACCCAATACTTCCTCGGCGGCAGCCGTCGCGAACACCCCGCCTGGGACTCCCTCTGTTTCGATTACGGCAAAAACGAAGTACTCCACTTCCTGCTCTCCAACTGCAAATTCTGGTTGGAAGAATATAAATTCGACGGTTTCCGTTTCGACGGCGTCACCTCGATGCTCTACTACAGCCACGGCCTGGGCGAAGCCTTCTGCAATTACGGCGACTATTTCAACGGTCACCAGGACGGCGACGCCATCGCCTACCTCACCCTGGCCAACAAACTGATTCACGAAGTCAACAAAAACGCCATCACCATCGCCGAAGAAGTGAGCGGCATGCCCGGACTGGCAGCCAAATATGAAGACGGCGGTTACGGCTTCGACTACCGCATGGCGATGAACATCCCCGACTACTGGATCAAAACCATCAAAGAGAAAAAAGACGAAGACTGGCACCCCTCCTCCATCTGGTGGGAAACGACCAACCGCCGGGCCGACGAAAAAACGATCAGCTACGCCGAAAGCCACGACCAGGCTTTGGTAGGCGATAAGACGATTATCTTCCGCCTGATCGACGCCGAAATGTACTGGCATATGCAAAAAGACGACCATAACTTTATGGTAGAGCGCGGCATCGCCCTACATAAAATGATCCGCCTGGCCACCGTTTCCACCATCAACGGCGGCTACCTCAATTTCATGGGCAACGAATTCGGTCACCCCGAATGGATCGACTTCCCGCGCGAAGGCAACGGCTGGTCGTACAAATATGCCCGTCGCCAATGGGAACTGGTCGATAATCCGGATCTGAAATACCATTACCTGGGCGATTTCGACCGCGCGATGCTGGAATTGATCGCCAGCGTAAAGAATTTCCAAAATACGCCCATCCAGAAAGTATGGGACAACGACGGCGACCAGATTCTAGCCTATATGCGCAAAGACCTGGTATTCGTGTTCAACTACAGCCCCACCCAATCGTTTACCGATTACGGCTTCCTCGTACCCAAAGGCGAATACGAAGTGGTGCTCAATACCGATGCCGAGCAATTCGGCGGATTCGGACTTTCCGACGACAGCATCCGTCATTTCACCCAATTCGACCCGCTGTATAAAAAAGATAAAAAAGAATGGCTCAAACTTTATATTCCGGCCCGCAGCGCGGTCGTTTTACGCAAAGTAAAGCCAGCTAAAGTAAAATAACTTTATAAACAAAAACACGTCTTATGTTATATCCAATGACCTTTAAGCCCATCCTCAAAAAGATTATCTGGGGAGGCTCGGACATTTGCCCCTTCAAAGGGATTACGCCGGTACAAGACGGGATCGGCGAAAGTTGGGAACTCTCGCACGTAGAGGGAAATTATTCGATCGTGGAAAACGGCTCGCTAGAAGGCAAATCGCTCGACGAACTGATCCGTACCTACGGCAGCAAGCTACTGGGCCAGAAAGTAGTGGATACCTTCGGCTGCACCTTCCCGCTGTTGATTAAATTTATCGACGCACGCGATAATCTCTCCATCCAGGTACACCCCGACGACGAACTGGCCAAAAAACGCCACAACTCCTTCGGGAAAACCGAAATGTGGTACGTCATCAAAGCCGCTCCCGGCGCCGCCCTCTACTCCGGTTTCTCCCAGCAGATCGACGCCGACGAATATGTGAAACGGGTGGAAAACAATACGATCATGGACGTTTTGCAACGCTATGAAGTAAGCGAAGGCGACGTCTTCTTCCTGCCCGCCGGCCGCGTACACGCCATCGGTGCCGGTTGCTTCATTGCGGAAATCCAGCAAACCAGTAACATCACCTACCGTATTTACGACTATAACCGTAAAGACGCCAACGGCAACGGGCGCGAATTGCATACCGAACTGGCTAAGGACGCCATCGATTATACGCTGTATCCCGATTACCGCACCCACTACAAAGCCCATACCAATGCCACGGTAGAGCTGGCCGACTGTCGCTATTTCACGACCAACCTGCTCGATCTGGATACGATGATGGTACGCGACTTCTCGGAACTCGATTCCTTCGTGGTCTATATCTGCATGGGCGGCAAAGCCTCCATCCGCGACAATAAAGGAAATGAAATTTTCGTACACCAGGGCCAGACCGTACTGATCCCGGCCGATACGCAAAACGTCACCATTTCCCCGTCGCCCCAGGCCAAATTTATGGAAACCTATATCGGCTGATTAAAAAAACAACCGGTTCGATAACAAGAGGACATTGTTTATCCGTAGCGTCGGCCGGATAACCGTTTGCCTACCTTTTCGCAAGATGTGGAAATCAGTGTAAAAGGCAGCATACGTTATCCGGCCGATTCCCTGATCAACCCCTCGCCGTTCACATACTCCCCCGGCGGGGGGGATAATTCTTCGCTTACCTCACCCTGGCTATGGAAAAGAACAGAAGAGTTGACCATACAAAAAACGTAGAAGATGAATAAGAAAAGCGTAAAATTAAGCTCTGTCCTTGCTTTACTGGCCGTACTGACAGGATGCGCAGGGGGCCACAACCCCTCGACCGATGAGTTAATCACCGTAGATGTAACAGCCGATTATCCTGAAAAAGAACTGCTTCTTCAAGATTTGATGGAAGTAGAATACCTGCCTCTGGAAACTACCGACGAATTTATTACCAAAGGACATGTAGAAGCCGTCGGTAAAAATATCCTTCTGGTTACCAATCAGAACCGCGACGGGGATATTTTCGTTTTCGACAGAACCGGCAAAGGGCTGAGAAAAATCAACCGGTTCGGACAAAGCGGGGAGGAATATACCCAAGTCACCGAAATTATCTGGGACGAAGATAACCAGGAAATGTTTATCAAAGATTATCCGGCCCGGAAAATAAACGTATACGACTTACAGGGAAACTTTAAACGGAGTTTCAAATTTGCCGACGACAGCTACTACACCGAACTTTGCGATTACGACCCCGCTCATCTGCTAGGTTATAAAGGCTATTTGCCGGGTGTGGAAAACGAACAGTCCCGCTATGTATTGATTTCCAAACAAGACGGCCATATCACCCGTGAAATTTCCATTCCTTTTACCACGCCTGAAACGCCCGTGATGCTGAAAGGCGAATTAAGCATCACACCCGATTTCCACCTTACCACCGCTTACGGAGCGCATTGGATGTTGATGAAACCCTCTTCCGATACGATCTATCATTACGGCACGGACGGCCGCTTGATCCCCTTCCTGGTCAGAACCCCTTCCATACATGGCATGGACACGCAAATATTCCTTTTCCTCAATGCGCTTACCGACCGTTATTGCTTCCTGCAAACCCTGAAAAAAGAAGTCGATTTTACCACGTTCAAAGGATACCCCAGCGAGGATTTGGTATA
>DBFJSK010000082.1:0-3329 GCA_048403675.1 Tannerellaceae bacterium
GGTCCGTTTGCCTGTCGGACAGCGAGAGATTACCCATCCAACCCTCCAGCTCATTCTTTTTCAAGATAATATTCAGCGCTCCGATGGCATCGGAGGCCCGGAACGTACTGTTGGCGCTGGTAATGATTTCAATATGCTGAATCTGATCGGCCGGAATACTTTTCAGCAGGCTTTGCAAAGCCTGGCTTGATAATTTGTTTTTCTTTCCGTTCAGATAAACGGTAATTTCTCCTTTTCCGATGATGGAAACGCTTCCCTCGTCTGTTGTTTGAATCATAGGGGTTTGTTTGAGCACATCCCAGGTTGTATTGCCTTTTACGATTTCGGTACCTTCAATATGGAAAGAAAAGCGGTCTGCCTTTTTGGTCAGCGTAGGTTTGACGCCCGTGACGACGACTTCTTCCAGCCCGATACTTTTCTCGGCGAGCGTAATATCGGGTAGCGATTTGCCGGCTATTCCCTTTCCTAACGGCAATTGGGCCGGTTCGTATCCGAAACAACTTACTTGCAGGATGGCTTTTACTTCCGGTCGGGCTTGGATGCGAAACCAGCCGGTGGTATCGGTGGCGACGGCGCTTATCAGGCTGCTGTCGGTGCGGTTCAACAACGCCACGGCTGCATAGGGGATAGCGATCCCTTTCGTATCGGTTATACGGCCGCTCCATTCCTGCTGGGCCGACAAAAAAGTCGTCATGCAGAACAAAAACAAAAGTAGGCATTGCAATTTCTTCATATCAGTGAATTGGTTTGAATAAGTAAGTAACTGTTTGCTAAAGAAACCTGCCCTTTTTTCAGAGGCAAGGTCAGGCTAAAAGCCGGCCAGGAGTTCAGTGGCAGCGACGTTCCCTCTCTGGCCGCTATTTCCTCCGATACCGGGCGCAACCGCATGGAAAACTGTTTTTCCCATCTGACTACTTGGCGTTCCATTCCGGAAGTACGCGTTTGCTGCGCTAACCATGCATAGGCCCGAAGAAGGTAAGCGCCGTCTGTAGGCAGAAGGGCGGCATTGGCATACAACTGCTCGACGTGTTCTTTAAAGACGAGCAGCCATTTTTTCGCGCTGTCCGAGTACCATCCGGCTGTGCGTAGCCGTTGGAAGAATACGACGTACCGGGCTTGTAGCTGAGGGTCGGCTGTAAAAACGGCTGTTTGCAAATCGGCCATCAGCAAGGTGATACATTCCTGAAGTAAAAGCGAACGATACCGGAAAGGTGCGTCCGCCACCGTGGCCAGGCGGGAAGTGAGGTAGAGTAAACGGCCTAACACGCCCTTCTCCAGGCTCAGATCCGGCGATTTCCGGAAGGTGGAATATTTATAAATTTCATCATCGATAAAAGCGAGGGCTTCCGCGGTATCCGGCAGCTCGTAGCCGTTCTGGCGCATCGTTTCCAGCCCCCAGCCGATGCCGGCCAATCCGTCGTCCAGCGAAATATCTCTCCGTGAGGGAAGTACGGCGAGTACTTCTTCCACCAGCCTGCGGGCAATTTGCCTGTTGTCCGCTCCCCGGAAAAATTCGGCGAATTGGAAATAACAAAAAGCCGCCCCCGTTTTTCCCGAAAAAAGGCCGTACCGGGTCGCCGGCTGTGGGGAAGTATCCAGGCCACGAACCCTCTCGTCCAATTGAAGTTGAAGAAGGGAATATGCGTTCATGGCTTTTTAAGTTTTTGCAGATTAAAATTATAGACCGGGCCTTCCGTTTGCGCAATCGCATAGTTCTTTGCAGACAAGCGATTGAAACAATCTCCCACAGGAAATAAAGGGCTGGAAGGAACCGGTTCGGCCCAAACTTCTATCTTCTGGGGCTGGATGGCCTCCAGGTTTACTCCGAAAGCTTCTACCTGGGTATCGAGGCTATATGTGGTGAGGTATTTTCCGTTGTTTTCTTCCAACAGGGCCGTATCCAATAGCTTACCGAATAAATAGGCCGAGAGGGGATCGAGCGTATGCAGCGTCCCGTCGTAGGGAAGAACCAGCGGGGCTTTATGTGCCCTTAATTGTTCGACGACAGCCAGCAATTGCGGGATAGGGACCAAACTGTCGGCCTGGCAAAGATAAAGATAAGGCGTAGTCGTCTCGTTCAGGGCCCGGGCCGCTTCCTCTGGCGTAGAAGCTGTTTCAATCCGGACATCTATGTATTTGTTCAGGTAACGAACGTAGTTTTTTATTTGTGCGGCGGAACTCCCTTGGGGCTGTAAAACCAGGATGGAGGTGTCCGGCAGCGTAGACCGTTGCCGGTCGAGCTTGGCACGGTATAATGCAATTTGTTCCGCCACTCCGCGGCTGCTACTATCCGGTCGGATGGAAGTAAAATCGTCGTAAAAAGGAGGATACTCCCGGTAATTTCCTTTCCGGAAATAAACCGAGGATTCCGCCGCCTCTACTTTGCCGGCATAATGCAGAATCGGTTTTATTTCCCAGGTATCCAGCTTTTCTTTCGGCCAGCAAAAATCCAGTAAAGGAGAAATCCGGAACTTTTTCCCTTCTAAAAGCGCGTTCCACCAAACCACCCACATGTCCGTGCACCAATAAAGAATGGTTTCCCCGTCGTTCGAGGGCGGATCGAGCCTGTCTTCGCCGGCCCGTTCCCGAAGGTATACATACAAATTCTCGCAATCGTTTTCTACCTTTTGCCAGAAAGTAACCGGGCACTTTTTCAGCAGGTATTGCGCGCCACCGGCTTCGCTGTCGTTTGCCAGCACGCAGTCGGGAGAAATCGAAAGTAGTCGGCACATCTGATGAAAACCATCCTGGCCGATACAACGGCAGATATATTTCGTATCGAGGTAGGAACGGGTGTCGGAGGCATACCAGACATCGTCGGTCTTCAGAGCTGACCAATCCGGCAGATGATGCAGCAAAATATCCGAATCGTGGTAGAAAATCGTAGCTTCTTCCAATTCCGGGTAGGCCGTAAAATGCTTGGCAATCAGATGAGGACGGATAGAAGATAAATAGTTGCGCCGGCTACGGGTATCTTCGTAGAAAAAAAAGCGGGCATTCGGATTTTTGTCGGCCAGTTGCCGGAAGGCCGGATGCAATCCCCGCTTGCCGCGATAACCTATCAGCACATGGATCTGCTCCACGGGAATACCCAACGAATGGAAATTATCCAATTGTAATTGGAGTTGCCAAAGAAAATAAATTTCGTCCGGTTGTGCTGATAAAAAAATCATAAACAGAAGAATAGAAGAGAATTTCTTATTAAATTAACAAGATTTATTATTCCAAAAAGAACTCTTTTTGATGCTGTAAATACCCGGCGAATAAGGATGTGTGTTTTTCATATTTAGTACAAGTTGTATTACGATTGTACAAATCTAAAGATAATT
>DBFJSK010000083.1:0-10960 GCA_048403675.1 Tannerellaceae bacterium
TGGCTGTACCTTTTCTCTTCGCACGTATGCCGACGGATTGACGCGTTTTAAGATCTGGTTCGCTTGAAAATTCGGAAAGAAAACGGCCGGAGAGCGTTTGTGTGGGAACCGTAGGCAGCCGTGAAAGCCTGCGTGATCCTTCCTCTGTCATCCGGCGGCTTATCGGCCGAGAAGAGACTGCCCGGTAGTAAAAGAGGATCGCTTTCAAACTAAAAAGGGAACTGTGCTCGCTACACGATCAGCTCATCAACCGATAAATCCCCCTATACACCCTCTTTTTTAGATGAAAAAGGGGAAATATAAGGGGATCTTCTTCTATAGAAACCTTTATCTATCTATTTTTCGGTGGCTTCTTAGGGGTTTCTTCGGGTACTTTCCCGCTTCTCCCTCCGGAGCCTTGACATTTTACCTCTATGCTTTGTGCGGTTCCTATATCCCGCGTACGCGTCTACAGCTCCGTTGCGGCATTTACAGCCATTGTTCCATGAACGCATCCATCTCCTCTTTATGCGCTTCCAGGCTCTGAAGCAGTTTAAACTGTGCCTGGGTGCGGATCAGGTTATGCTTGGGGCTGTGAATTTTGTAATAGGTATCTCCGTTGATGTAATCGGTCAGGAAACGTACGGTTTGCATATACGTCAACAGGCGGCCTCCGTAGGGCAGCAACCGGATTTCTTCGGCCGTGAGGAATGATTGGGCCGTTTCCATATACCCGCTGGTATAGGCTTTAAAAATGTCCAGATTCACACCTACCCTATCCGGATTTTCATCATCTTCCGCACCCGTATTCGCTCCGGTACGGATGAAGTCGCCGATATCGGAAAGTACGAAGCCGGGCATCACCGTATCCAGGTCGATGACGCAAAGCACTTTGCCCGATTCGTCGAACAGGATATTATTCACTTTCGTATCGCAGTGGTTGGTGCGTTTTTTAAGTTTGCCTTCGCGGTAGAGCTGTTCCTGAATACACATGGCGTCCGCCCGTTTTTCAATTTCGTCTACCAGGTCTTTTACTTCGTCGAGCCGTCCGGCGGCATTGGCGGCCAACGCTTCGCGGAATTGTTGCAAACGAAATTCCATATTATGAAAATTGGGGATCGTTTCGCCCAGCGCGCCTTCGGGCAGATCGGCCAACATCGCTTGGAAGCGGCCGAAAGCTTTTCCGGCTTCGCGGGACAGTTCCGGCGTCACCTCTTCGAAACTCCGGCTACGCGGGATAAAGAGACAAACGCGCCAATAGCTTTCGCCGTCGAAATAATAATTTTTACCCGACCGGGTAGGAAGGAAAGTCAATACTTTACGGTCGATATCCTCTTCGCCTGCGGCCTGAAGTTTGCCCCGGATATGGGTCGTGACGGTATGAATATTGTTTTGCAGCATATCCACATTCGTGAAAATCAGGTGGTTGATGCGTTGCAATACGTATTTGATTTCGCCTTTTTCGTTCGTTACTTTCAGCGTGTCGTTGATGTGGCCGTTGCCGAAAGGTTCGGCGGATACGGCTTTTTCTTCCAGTTGAAACTGGTCGAGAATGTGTAGCAGTTCTTCTTTTGTTTTAGCCATGGTATTTTATCTGATATATTGTTTTGCAAAAATAGCAATATAGTTTAAATGAAATGAATTTTGTTTTCTTTTTATTTCTCGCGGCGTCGGAAAAGATAAAAAAAACGACAAGAACCCCTCCCCCTGGGCGGAGGGAAAAAGCGGTTTTGTATCAAGTTGATTTATAATGCGTTACAGAGGCACTTCCAGGCAATTCATTTTGGATGCCGATGGAATCCGAATCGGATGCTTATGGAATGGAAATTCCACTGGCATCCAATTTGAATTTTATGCCGATGGGTTTAAAGCCATAGTAGGAAAAGTACAAGAAGGGTGCGATGGGGCGGCTGGTCATTTTAGGAAGAAGGCGAGTGGATGAGGGGGCGGCCGGATAAAGAGAGCGACAAATTTGTAAAAAAGCAGGAGGGGAGTGCGCCGTTTATGAGATGCGGAAAGCAAAAGGAGCCTAAAGAGAAGAGAGACAGGAAAAAGACGGGGCGGAAAGAGAGCCATCCGCGTAAAAAAGCGACGCAGCAAAGGCCCGGAAATAAAAATCCCGTCCTTTTTCAGAATCGGCGAAGGGGCCTTGAAAAAGAACGGGAATTTTATAGGTCTGTCTACCTGCGGCCGGGGAAATAAGCATGAAACGGCCGTGGATCAGATGGACATTATTTCTTGTTGCGGTTGCCGTAACGGCTCATGAACTTGTCTACACGTCCGGCCGTATCGACCAACTTCGATTTACCGGTATAGAACGGATGCGAAGTGTTGGAGATTTCGACCTTCACCAGCGGATACGTAACACCGTCGATTTCAATCGTTTCTTTTGCGTTGATCGTGGAACGCGTGATAAAAATGTCCTCGTTCGACATGTCCTTGAATACGACAGGACGATAGTTTTCAGGATGAATACCTTTTTTCATTGCTTTCTTATCTGTTTTTAATTTGAACTCTTTCTATGTATGGTAACCGGTAATTTGGCTTGCAAAGGTATGGATAAGTGTCGAACAAACAAAGAAAATCCCGCGATTTTTTGCCGAAGGCTTGATTTTGTGTTATTTTATAGGCTTCACGGCACTATTTACAGTGAATATTTTTATCTTTGTGCAAGTTTTTAATCATTAACGTAATAACATATACAACAATGGTAAGTTACAAACAAATCGGCTTGGTGAACACGAAGGAAATGTTCGCAAAGGCTATTAAAGGCGGATATGCTATCCCGGCTTTTAACTTTAATAATATGGAACAATTGCAGGCCATCATCCAGGCTGCCGTTGCAACGAAATCGCCGGTTATCCTGCAAGTATCGAAAGGTGCCCGTCAGTATGCCAACCAAACGCTGCTTCGTTACATGGCCGAAGGCGCTGTAGAATATGCTAAAGAACTGGGATGCGAAAATCCGCAAATCGTTCTTCACCTCGACCACGGCGATTCTTTCGAAACCTGCAAGAGCTGTATCGACATGGGCTTCTCGTCCGTAATGATCGACGGTTCGCACCTGCCTTACGAAGAAAACGTAGCCCTGACGAAGAAAGTGGTGGACTATGCTCACCAGTTCGATGTAACGGTAGAAGGCGAACTCGGCGTATTGGCCGGCGTGGAAGACGATGTAGTGGCTGAACACCATACCTATACACGTCCCGAAGAAGTAGTGGATTTCGTAACCCGTACGGGCTGCGACTCGCTGGCTATTTCGATCGGTACATCTCATGGCGCCAACAAGTTCAAACCCGAACAATGCACGCGCAACGCCGAAGGCATCCTCGTTCCCCCTCCCTTGGCATTCGATGTATTGGAAGGCGTAGAAAAAGAATTGCCGGGCTTCCCCATCGTACTGCACGGATCTTCTTCCGTTCCGCAGGACGAAGTAGCTACGATCAATAAATACGGCGGCGCTTTGAAAGATGCCATCGGTATCCCCGAAGAACAACTGCGCAAAGCTGCCAAATCGGCCGTTTGCAAGATCAACATCGACTCCGACAGCCGTCTGGCCATGACTGCCGCTATCCGTGAAGTCTTCGCTACGAAACCCGCCGAATTCGACCCGCGCAAATACCTGGGCCCGGCTCGCGAAAATATGAAGAAACTGTACGAACACAAAATCGTGAACGTACTGGGTTCCGAAAACAAACTTTAATTACTCAACGGAAGATAATTAATTGTTCCTATAAAGCCGCTTCCGGTAGTTCCGGGAGCGGCTTCTTTTTTACCATCCCCCGCCCCTCTGCAAAGCAACGTCTGTTTCTGGCTCAAAAATCCCCATCCTTTTTTCTTCTTTTTCGTTCACAAAGCCTCGTTTTCTTTCCAAACCCTTATCCCCCCCGGTTCTTTTTATACCGCATTTTACCTCTTTTAAAGCCCGTTCTAAAGCCCATCTCCCTGCCCCGGCCCATCTTCCTATGCCGTGTACCTCTTCGCTCGCGTCCCTTCTTCTTATCAATTTTCTCTATCAACCCATAGATGAACTATATGAGGTTTTAATTTGTTTTCTCAATAGATTTATTTTAATTTATAGAGATTTAAAAAAACACACCGGATCACCATGAAAGAAAAAATTGAGCAATTAAAAGCCCTCAACCATCAAGCGGAATTAGGGGGAGGAGAAGACCGCATCGCCAAACAACATGCGGCAGGCAAGCTAACCGCTCGCGAGCGAATCGAATTATTGTTGGAAAAAGGCAGTTTTGTAGAAATCGACAAATTCGTAACCCACCAGTGCCATGAATTCGGTTTGGATAAACAACGTCCCTTGGGCGACGGGGTCGTCACTGGCTATGGCATGATCGGCAAACGCACCGTCTTTGTATTTGCCCAGGATTTTACGGTCTTCGGAGGCGCTCTATCCGAAACCTACGCCCGGAAAATTTGCAAGATTATGGATATGGCGATGGAGCTGGGAGCCCCGGTTATCGGGTTGAATGATTCGGGAGGCGCCCGCATCCAGGAAGGCGTCCGCTCGTTGGCCGGATATGCCGAAATCTTTTTGCGCAATTCGCTCGCCTCGGGCGTCATTCCCCAGATCAGCGCCATTATGGGCCCGTGCGCCGGAGGAGCGGTCTATTCTCCGGCATTGACCGATTTTATTTTTATGGTAAAGGAGACGAGTTATATGTTCATCACCGGCCCGGAAGTGGTGAAAAGCGTCACCCAGGAAGAAGTAACGATGAACGAACTCGGTGGCAGCGAAGTGCATAGTTCGCGTTCGGGCGTCGCCCATCTGACGGCCGATAACGATATGGATTGTATTTTAAAAATCCGCGAACTGATGTCGTTCCTGCCCAACAACAATATGGAAGAACCGCCTTTCGTACCTACCACCGACAGCCCCAACCGGATCGATCCGCAATTGGATCTGCTCATTCCTACCAATCCTAATCAACCTTACAATATGAAGGAATTGATTGTTTCGGTAGCCGACGACCAGAATTTTTTCGAAATCCAGGAAGAATATGCCAAAAATATCATCATCGGCTATATGCGGCTCAACGGGAAAACGATCGGCGTAGTCGCCAACCAGCCCGCGGCGCTGGCCGGTACGCTCGATATCAATGCTTCCGTCAAAGCAGCCCGGTTCGTGCGTTTCTGCGATGCGTTCAATATTCCTTTGCTTACCTTGGTAGACGTGCCGGGCTTCCTGCCGGGCGTGAACCAGGAATACGAAGGCATTATCCGCCACGGTGCCAAATTGCTGTATGCCTATTGCGAAGCCACGGTGCCGAAGGTGACGGTGATTACCCGCAAGGCTTACGGAGGCGCGTACGACGTGATGAGTTCCAAGCACATCCGGGGAGATATTAATTTTGCTTATCCTACAGCCGAAATTGCCGTGATGGGTCCCGACGGCGCCGTGAATATTCTTTTCCGCAAGGATTTGCGCAAAGCCGACGACGTCGAACAGCGGCGAAAGGAATTGCAGGACGATTACCGAAGCAAATTCGCCAATCCCTACCGGGCGGCCGAATTGGGCTATGTCGACGAAATCATCGAACCTTCTGTTACGCGTACGCGCTTGATCCGCAGTTTCGAACTCTTGGCCAATAAACGGCAATCGAATCCGCCGAAAAAACATTCCAATATACCCCTTTAAATCCGTCTTCCTATGATTAAGAAAGTATTAGTAGCCAACCGCGGCGAGATTGCGATGCGTATCTTCCGGACTTGCCGCGTCATGAATATACCGACGGTCGCTATTTACACCCATGTGGACCGTGGCGCTTTGCATGTACGGTATGCCGAAGAAGCGTATTGTATTTCCGACGATGAATCGGATACCTCGTATTTAAAGCCCGATTTGATCTTGGAAATCGCCAAGAAGACCGGTGCTGCCATCCATCCCGGGTATGGCTTTTTGTCGGAAAATGCCGATTTTGCCCGTCGGTGTGAAGAAGAGGGCGTTATTTTTATCGGCCCCAGCGCCGAGGTGATCGCCAAAATGGGAATCAAGACCGAGGCGCGTAAGATCATGAAAGAAGCCGGCGTGCCGGTAGTGCCGGGTACGGAGGAACCGGTGGGGGATGTGGAAGAAGCCAAACGGGTGGCCTTGGAAGTGGGGTATCCCATTATGCTGAAGGCCTTGGCCGGTGGCGGCGGAAAAGGCATGCGCCTGGTATGGAACGAGGGAGAAATGGAAGCGGCCTTCCGGATGTCGCGTTCCGAAGCGGGAAATTCCTTCGGTAACGATGCCATTTATATCGAGAAATATATCGACCACCCGCATCATATCGAAATTCAGGTGCTAGGCGATAAGTACGGAAATGTCATCCATTTGCACGAACGCGAATGTTCCATTCAGCGGCGAAACCAGAAAGTGATCGAGGAATCGCCTTCGCCTTTCGTAAAGGAGGAAACCCGGCAGAAAATGTTTGCCGTTGCGGTAGAAGCTTGTCGGAAGATCGGGTATTATAGCGCCGGGACGCTCGAATTTATGATGGATAAGGATCAGAATTTCTATTTTCTGGAGATGAATACGCGGTTGCAGGTGGAACATCCGGTCACGGAGGAATGTACCGGTGTCGATCTGGTGCGGGATATGATTCTTGTGGCGGCGGGCAACCGGCTGCCTTATAAACAGGAAGATATCGAATTTCGGGGGCATGCGTTGGAATGTCGGATTTATGCCGAGGACCCGGAAAACAACTTTATGCCTTCTCCGGGCGTACTGAAGGTGCGTGAAGCGCCCGAAGGCCGGAACGTGCGGCTGGACAGCGCGGCCTATGCCGGTTTCGAAGTCTCTTTGCATTACGACCCGATGATCGCCAAGCTTTGTACCTGGGGGCGTAACCGCGAGTCGGCTATTTCGAATATGGTGCGGGCGCTGAGGGAGTATAAAATCCTGGGTATCCGTACCACCATTCCTTTCCATTTGCGCGTATTGCATAACGAGACGTTTTTGAAAGGGGAATATGATACCACCTTTATCGATACGAAATTCGATAAGGAAGATCTTAAACGGCGCCAGAATAGCGACCCGACCGTGGCCGTCATCGCAGCGGCGCTTAAACATTACGAGGAGGAAAAAGCGGCTGCGGCCCGGGCTACGACGGTGCCTTTGGTGGGCGAGTCGTTGTGGAAGCATTACGGCAAGCTGCAAATGTCGGCCAATAATTATTAAAGAAGGAGGAGAAGTTATGTCGAAAGCATTAGCCACTTATTTTGCAACGGTGAATGATATAGATACCGAATTTAAGGTGGAAATATTGGAGGACGGGCCGATTAAAAAGGTAGCCGTCAACGGAAAGGTGTACGAGGTGGATTATAATGTGGGAGGGGATACGATCCATTCCATTATTATGAATCATAAATCGCACGGGGTGCAGATTACGGACATCACCGATTCGGTGTATGAAGTGAAAAATAAAGGCGATTATTTCCAGGTGCAGGTAATCGATGAGTTGAAGAAGTTGCGCCTCTCGCGTACGCAGTCCGCCCGGGCGGGCCGGCAGGTGATTGTGGCTCAGATGCCGGGGGTGATTCAAAAGGTGTATGTAAAAGCCGGCGAAGAAGTGAAGGCCGGTACGCCGCTTTGTGTGTTGGTGGCAATGAAAATGGAGAATGAGATCCGAAGCCCGATCGATGGGGTGGTGAAAGAGGTGTATATTACGGCGAATGACAAGATGGCTGTCAACGACAAAATGTTGGTGGTAGAGTAGCTGCCGGATGAAAGATATGCGATGGTGGCTCCCGGTTGCTTAAAAAAGCGGCCGGGAGCCGTTTTTTTGTGAGGTATTTTTAACGAAATTCATTCATCTTTTCGCGTGGAGGATGGGTTATTACTTATATAAGATAGGAAAACGGGTGCGTTTCCGAGGGATGCCGGTATAGGTTCGATGGAAAAGGAGAATCGGGTACGGCTTGTCGGGAGTTCGCTTGTGAATAAACGAATAATTTTATGGACGACTATGGAAAAAATGAGGAACGATAAATTGAATACAGCCGAACGGCGGAATTTGCCGGATTCGGATTTCGGACTCCCTGATCTTAGGGAATTTCCCATGCCGGATGCGGCGCACGTGCGGGCCGCGGAGGCTTATTTCCGGTATGCTTCCGATGCGAACAAGCCTTTGCTGGCGCATCGCATATTACTGAAAGCGAAAAAGTTCGGTGTGGATGTGGAAAGTCAAACCATCCTCGATTGGGCCGGAAAGTATGAGGGCTGATAGCGGAGCAAATGTCTAAAAAGTCCGCGCCAGGTTTTTTTTCAGCCTTTTTGCTTTCCTTTCTGCCGCCGGGAGGAATAGGAATACAGGAAAAGATCTTTCCAGGCGTATTTTCTGAATGAGAGTGTTTGCTTATTGAATACCCCCCAAAGGTGGTTAGCCGCTTTTGGGGGGTATAAGTATAGGAAAAGGCGAATGCCTGTTTATCCAAGAGGCCACCGGTAGCAAACAACCGGCGGCTTGTTTTATTGTTTTAGGACGAAAGCCGAAGAGCTTATTGGGCCGCTTCGGGCGTTTCTTGTTTCTCTGCTTCCGGAGCCGCTTGGGGCGTTTCTTCTTCGGGTGTAAATTCGGTAATTCCGGCGTCGATCAGGATATTATACCAACTAATCAACTTTTTGATATCCGACGGATAAACGCGGTCGCGATCGAAATTAGGCAAAACTTCCGCCATGTAAGCGCGCAATTCCTCTGCTTGGGCTTTGGAAGGAACGAGAGATGCCTTTTGGCCGTTTTCCTTCTTTTTCACGTTCGTCAGCACTACGTGCAAAGGTATTTCCGCTTCGTCGGTATAAATAGCAATATCCCCCAGGGAAATAACTTTATCTTTGGCATAAGCGGGCACTTTTTTCTTGTCGATAAGCGATTCGACAATCAACATATTCTTTCCGTGGGAAACCAATTTGAACAATCCGGGTTTACCCGATATAGACAAAATAGTCTTTAACATAATGTTCTTCTTTTCTTATAGAGTTAAACTTTTGAAGTGCAAAGGTAACACAACTGCCGGAATTAACCGTATATTCCTTTTAAAAATACATCTATTTATCCCAACCAGGCCAGGAAAGCGGATACTTGCGGAATAAGGGCTTGGCGGTCGTCATTATAGATAACGTAGTCGGAACGGTCTTTTTTGAGTTCGTCCGCCATCTGGTTTTCTATCCGGCGCAGAATTTCGGTGCGCGAAAAGCCGTCGCGTCGTACGGCGCGCTCGATCCGTAATTCCAGTGGGGCGTAAACCATCAAACGTACGTCTACCGTCCGGTCGAAGCCTGATTCGAAGAGGATGGCCGATTCGATGGCGCAATAGGGCGTGTGCTGACGTTCGGCCCAGGCTTGAAAATGGCGGTTTACTTCGGGGTGGATAATGGCGTTCACCTTTTGAAGGCAATCGGGGTCATGAAAAATGCAGGCGGCCAGATGTTGTTTGTTTAAACCGTGGGCCGTATAGACTTCTTTCCCTAATAAGGCGATCAATTTCGCGCGGATCACGGGCGAGGTTGCGGTGAGCCGTTTGCTTTCTTCATCCGCAATGTAAACGGGGATGCCCGATAAGGCCAGCAGCGTGGCTACTACCGACTTGCCGCTTCCGATTCCGCCGGTAATTCCGATCTTACTCATTCGTTTTATTTTGTTCCAGTATGAATTCTATTTTGTCGGGCGTGAGGGTCGCCGTTCGCACCCATTCGGGCTGTTCGGCAAGGTGGATGGGCAGCGTGCCGCTTAGGTTCTGTTCCAGTTCCGAGAAGGGAATCCGGATGGCGAACTGGTTTTCCGAAAGCTCTTTGAAGCGGGAAAGGGGTACGCTGCAATTTACCTTTATGGTAGGCGGAAATATCCTTACGGTGTAGTGAATGGGGATGCCGGTGCAGGTGACCGGTATTTCCAGTGTCTTTTCCGTATACTCTTCGATGGGTATTGTCAGGGTAACGGCGGCCGGTTCGAGGTTCGCCCCGGCAACCGGCTGGAGTTGTACGGTACGGATGATGGTTTTGTTGCCTTTCTGGATATGGGTGGGTATCGTATGTACGAATTGCAGGGTATCCAGCAGGGGCTTACTGGCGTATACGTTCACATAACCGGGCTTGATGATGATTTCGCCCGAGAGAAGAAAACCGGGTGCGGTTTGGATGTCGCCTTCGAACACGACCGGAATTTGTTTTTGCATCCGTTTGCTGTACCCGATTTCGATCTGACGCGGGGTGAAATCGGTAAGCGAAGTGGTGTTGATCAGTTGTTTGAGAATGTCGTTTTCAATTTCCCGTCTCGAAAGGGTTTTAGTGCCGCTTTTCCCTTCGGTATCTTTCATGTTTACATCCAAAGGGGCGAAGCTGCGTCCGAAGGTATAGTTTAGCAGTACGCTGCCTTTGTCTTTCACGCGGGCAATGATTTTTTCGGGTACTGTATCGTTAAAAGCGACGTCGGCCGGTACGTTTTTATAACGGATGGGTATCGTTACTTCAATTTCGTATTCCTGTTGGAGGCTTTGCAACAGCCAAAAGCCCAGAGCCAGCAGTACGAACGCAGAAAAGACCAAGGCTTCTTTCCATTTTTGACGATGTAAAAAAGCCTTAGCCTTTCTCAGGACAGACTTGAACGGTTGGTGTAGGGGATCAAGCCGTGACATACGCGTTTATCGGATTATTTTTTCAGGGCGTCTTCCGTCGAGGCGAAGATCGAGGTCTTGTCTACGCGGATTTTTACGCCGTCGGCTACTTCGATTAACATATAAACGTCGCCGATTTCCCGGATTTTTCCGTAGATGCCTCCGGCTGTTACGATTTTATCTCCCACTTTCAAGGCTTCGCGGGCCTTCTGGATTTCTTTTTGTTTCTTTTGTTGCGGACGGATCATGAAGAAATAGAAAATGGCCACGATAACGACCATCATCAAAATACCCGACCATTGATTGCCGCCCGCGGGGGCTTGCAGTAAAATGTTAAGTAAGCTCATACGTTAAATATATTTGTTTAACAAGT
>DBFJSK010000084.1:0-3544 GCA_048403675.1 Tannerellaceae bacterium
GGAAAAATTCTTTTTTCTCCGCAGAAAAGGTGGCTTTGGCTGGTGTCAGTTGTTTGTCGTGCCCTTCCAGGTTGGTAATAAAGGGGTAAGGCAAGACGTAGAAAGAAGGCGCATCCGAACGGTAATCGCCGGGCCAGAATCCGAATTCAATATATCGTTCGTCGAAGGCGCGGGCCGAGATCGTCGCTTGCTGCCGGGGGAAGGGAGCCGGTTCGCCGCTATAGACAATGCAACTCAAATCCATAGTACCGAAATAGTAGGCCGGATTGTTGATTTTTCCCCGGAAAGGGGCCATAAATTGCGTAAGCGGGCGGTAGGCAAACAGCAGGTTGTCGAAAAAGAGGCTGACGGCTTCTTTGTCGTACGTGTGATGTTTTTCGTCGAGATCGAATTCTACCGGATCGTAAAATTCCTGAGGACGTACATTGATATAGGTGGGCGAACCGATATACCGCAGCCCCAGCGTGACTTGTTCGTAGAAACGGGCTACCGTCAATCCGTCGTGCAAAGGAATGATAAGAGACTTGCCTGCACTGTTGTGTATTTCCACCCGGTGTAGCCGGAAATTGAATGCGATTTCAAAAGGAGAATGTTCGCCGGGGATCAGGCCGGTGGTAAGTCCGTCTACCGTGAGGTACATACGGGCATGCGCCCATTCGGGACGGCTGAGCGCGCGTTCCAGTTTTACTTTGCCGGCGATTTGCAAATACATATGCAGGGTATCTGCGGTCTGATACCAGGTAGAATAATTCATAAATTGGGGTGTCATAGGACGCTTTTTTAGTTAGTAACAATGGCTTGCGTAAAAGGTTTAACCTTGTAGCCGCCGCGGAATAGTGAAAATTTTTAAACCAACCCGTATCCTTGCCGGTTATATAGTAACAAGCGAGCGGATAAGAAAGCGAGCTTCTAATCGAACTAAACGTCTGAATACACATGCCTAAAAAAACAGTATTTTTATTATTTTTCCTGCTTTTTGTTGGTTTTACAAAAGCGGAGGAGAAAAAAGAAAAGCGGGAATGGCCTGTTTTTAAATTGGGGGGCGCCTTGCGGTTCAACTACAATTACTCCGACTGGAAAGAAGGCTTGCGAAGGCGGGGCGGCGATTTCGGATACGATGTCTTCAAGCTGGATCTGAAAGGATCGTATAAACGCTTCCTTATGCAGGTGGATTATCGCTTTTACGCCAAAGCTTTCGGCGGGGCGATGCTGAAAAGCGGCTGGATAGGGTATCAAATCGATGAACGGCGCCAGGTACAATTGGGACTTACCGGGGTGCCTTTCGGCATTCAGCCTTGCAGTTCGCATAATTTCTTCTTTCAAATTTCTTATTATGTGGGCTTGGAAGACGATTCGGATATGGGAATCAAGTATCTATATAAGGGCGATGGGTGGGAGTATGCGCTGGCGTTTTTCAAAAATTCGGATGAGGAATTGTTCGGTTCCGATTCGGAAAACACGGCCGACCGGTATGGGTACGACGTAGCGGGCCGGAATAAGGAAGTGAACCAGTTCAACGGGCAATTGTTTTATCAATGGGGCGAAGGCGTGAAACAGAAAGTGGGGGCTTCCGCCGAGTTCGGGATGCTGTATAATCTGGATACCCGGAAGAACGGTACGCATTATGCCTTCGCACTTCATCATGAATTGTATTGGCGCGGGCTGAGCCTTAAAACGGAGGTGGCTACCTATGCGTTTTCGCCCAAGGACGCGCCGGGGCAGAACCGGGATACGATTCAGATGGCGGCCTACGGGGCGGCCTATGCCGTCGCTTCGAAAGCGAATATTTATTCCGTCAGCGCCGGTTATACCATTCCCATCGGGAAGGGCATACTGAAAAGTATTCAGTTTTATAATGATTTCGGTTGGTTGCAGAAATGGAACCGCAATTTCCGGGATAGTTTCCAGAATGTGACGGGATGCCTGCTGGTAACCGGCCCTGTTTTTACCTATATCGATTATGCGATGGGCAAACACCAGGCTTGGCTGGGGCCCGATTGGGATGGTTTCGGGCCGGGCGCGGGCAGTAATTCCTGGCATGCCCGTTTGAATGTGAATGTTGGGTATTATTTTTAATTCGAATACGGAATTGTGAGATGCTAAAAGCTATTTTCGATTTGTATGTCACCCGGTGGCGTTTTTTTCTGGATTTGACGTGGGAGCATATCCAGCTCTCGTTTATCGCCATTGCCGCAGCCATTGCGGTCGGCCTGGCTTTGGGGGTGTGGGTGAGCGAATACAGAAAATGGGCTCCGTGGGTGATGGGGCTTACGAATTTTATTTATACGATTCCCTCCATCGCCTTGTTCGGCTTTCTGATCCCGGTTTCGGGCATCGGTAATACGACGGCTATCGAGGCGTTGGCCGTATATGCATTGTTGCCGATGGTACGGAATACGTATACAGGTATTACCGGGATCGATCCGGAAATACTGGAGGCGGCGAAAGGGATGGGCAGTACGCCGCTTCAGGTACTATGGAAAATCAAGTTGCCACTGGCTTTCCCGATGATTTTGTCGGGTATCCGGAATATGGTGGTGATGACGATTGCGCTGGCGGGTATCGCGGCGTTTATCGGAGCGGGCGGCCTAGGCGTAGCGATTTACCGCGGGATTACGACGAATAATTCGGTCATGACAGTGGCGGGCAGTTTGCTGATCGCTCTATTGGCTTTACTGACCGATTTCCTTATCGGAAGGTATGAAAAAAGAATCAAACGTAAACGTAGATTGGAATGAAAAAATTTGACGGATTGGGAAGTAGGGCTTGCCTGCTGGCGGCTTGGTGCCTGGCGGTCTTTATCGTGCTGCCGGGTTGCGGAAAACAGTCGGATAATACGATTCGTATTGCGACCAAACCGATGACCGAACAGTTTATCCTGGGCGAAATGCTGGGATTGCTGATCGAAGAATATACGCCTTATAAGGTAAAGATAACGAAAGGTATCGGGGGGGGAACGAGTAATATACAACCGGCTTTGTTGAAAGGAGAGTTCGATTTGTATCCGGAATATACGGGAACAGGTTGGCTGGTGGTGTTGAAGAAAGATTCGTTCCCGGCTTCCTCCGACGCGCTTTTCGAGGCGTTGAAGCAGGAGTATAAGGAGAAATATGGCTTGGTGTGGCTGGCGCCTTACGGATTTAATAATGCCTATAGTTTGGCGGTGGAGCAGGGAAACGCCCAAAAGTACGGCTTGCGTACCTTTTCCGATTTGGCCCGGTATCCCGACCAGTTTATTTTAGGAGCGGAATATGATTTTTTCGAGATTCCCAAGGGATACAAAGAGCTTTCGGATTATTACCATTTCCGTTTCAAAAAAACAATGGATATGGACATCGGTTTGAAATACCAGGCGATCGAATCGGGTAAAATCGATGTGATGAATATCTTTACTACCGACGGGCAGCTAAGCGGTTCGCATTTGGTAACCCTCGACGACGACCGGCATTTTTTTCCTACTTACTATTGTGCCACGGTCGTTCGGCAGGACGTGCTGGATACACATCCGGGTTTGGAAGAGGCGTTGGGAAAGATGGAGCATATT
>DBFJSK010000085.1:0-6048 GCA_048403675.1 Tannerellaceae bacterium
TTATCGCCGGATTAACACAAATACTATGCTCCGGATACTTGTACGCATACCTAGCCAAATGAAAAAGCCCTTCTGGTGGGGAATTATTCTCTGCCTCTACACTCAACTCATCCAGGCTCAAAGCTGGAGCAAAGCCGACTCGGTATGGCTGGCCAATTTACTGGCCGGCAAAGATACTTTACGGCTCAATCCGGAATTTCAGAAAGCCATCCGCAACGGCAACTTAATCAACCTCGATCAACCGGCCGGCACGATGCAAATAGCGCCTTCTTCTTTGCCTATTACCCGCGATTTTTCGGCGTATCTTCAAGATCCCGATTCTTTGGTATCGGCCAAGGTAGCGCTCAAAGATCTGCCCCCTGCCGTATTTATGCGGTACGGATTGGATAAGCCTTTACCTTTCAACGGTATTCATATGGATGTGTTTGCTTCGCCTATACACAGCATGGGCACTCGGCCGAAGGGCTACGATTTTATGGGGCTACTTTTCACCGCTTTCAGTCCGCATTACCGGCAGTTGCAGAAAAACAGAAAGCATGCTACCGCGTGGAAAACGTATAATTCGCTGCCTACCCTCGAAATGCATCAGAAACAGAAAGCGTTTCGCCTGGCGCATCCGGAACGGATAGAAAAACCGGATTCAGCGGCCGCGGACACGCTCCGTCCGCGGCGCCCGGCGTTTATCGGCCCCCCGACGGAAGCAGAAGCGGCTGGTAGGCGGCAGTAATCAGTCGGTCGGCTTTTTCATAGAGTTGTTCAATCGCTTTCGTATCGAGTCCCTGTTTTTCACAAGCGGGCAGCGCCGCTTCGAACAGGCGGAATACTTCCGATTCCGCCGGCGCCAATTGCTGCATATAACCGGTTCCGGCTTCGTTCCAAAGTAAAGCCCAATGCAGGTATTTCTGTCCATTGCCGCGACGAACGGAATAGATTTGGTGTTTCAGCCGGGAAGCATAATAGCAAAGAGGGGCCGTTTTTTTCTCCTCCTGATAGCTCACTAAGGCCGGTTGGCGGTCGCCCATTTTCACCCATAAAGGCAGCACGATCGAAGCGGGCGGATATCCCAGGGCCGTCCAGAGCGTGGTGAGTTCGGGCGCCATCCCCGGCTTTACACCTTGAATCACAATCGAGGCCGTACTTTCGAAACGGGGAATAAAGTCTTGTTCGACAAACCATCCGCTTGCGAATGCAGGGCTGGGTTGGTCGTGAATGAGGTCGATGTCGAGCAGGCTGTTGTAAAAAGAACGAGAAACCTCCGAGAAGATGCGCTGAGGAGTAAAGCCTCGCAACTGCATGGCCTTGAACAGATGGGTGGCATTGGCGTAACGAATATAGCCTTTTCCTTCGTCGGGGCGCCCTTCAAATGAAAAGTTCGTATAAATCAGATAGCCTTCGGGAGCCAACACAGGATCGTTCACATCTTTTTTCCAATACCGGTGGTTGTTCGTTTCGAAATAGGCGGCTCCCCCCTCTGCATCGATCACGCCGAAGTTGGCTTCTACCCGGAGCGGGCGGGGCAACGTATCGAGGTAATATTCAAAGTCGGTTACCGTGCGGCAGACTTTGAGGGCCTGACGCATCAAAAGTCCTTCATGATCCATTTCCTTTACGTCGTCATCTTTCAGATTGTACGAAGCGGTATTCATAATCGAAAAGCCGGTTTCGTTGCTTCCCGTCCAGACCGCGCCTTCCGGCTGGTCGCTATTGACTAGGCCCAGAAACCGGTAACCGCCCTCATCCCCATACACGATATGGTTATAAGGCGCACCGGTATCGCGGTGTTTCCACATCAGGGGACGGCCGTCGGGAGTAGCTTTCCCCGAAATAATGATCGAAGTACAGGGGCTGGCTTTAGGCATCAAAAAGCACAGACCGAGCAGGCAGAAAAGGATTCGTTTTTTCATGGTATTTTTCAGATTACAAGGTGAATATTCGATGGAGTGGAGAAGAGCAGTCGGGGCTTTTTCACCGGCTGGTGGATAACCACCAGTCGATCATTTTCCGTGCCAGACTCAGCCGGCGAGGCAATTCAGGCAAGCAATCTTTGGTATAAAAAGCGCCAGCGCTCAATTCTTCGTCTTGTAAACGGATTTCTCCGCCGGCGTAATCGGCTACAAAACCGACCATCAGACCGCTCGGATAAGGCCACGGCTGGTTGCCCCAATAGGTTATATTTTTTATATCCAGCCCGGTTTCTTCTTTTACCTCCCGGGCTACACATTCTTCCAAGGTTTCGCCGGCTTCCAAAAAACCGGCTACCAGGCTATAGAAACTGCCTTTAAAGTTGCGGGCATGCACCAACAGAAGCTCGTCGTCTTTGCGCACCAAGACCAGGACGGCGGTTGAAATATGCGGATAGACTTCAATTCCGCACGCCCCACAGCGTTTACTAATCGGGGTGACCCGCTGCATCGGACTGCCACACGCGCTGCAATAACGGCTGTTCCGATCCCAATGAATCAGTTCGAAGGCTTTGCCGGCCAATCGATAGGTGTCCGCATCGAGAAGATCCCAGGAAGCGCGCAACCCTACCCATTCCCAGCCTTCTTCCGCCGGGCCTGGGGTAGTGACAGACCCTGCATAAGCGGGCCGTTCCTCTTCCCCATCGAGGGGTAAGGTTTCTTCCAGAGACAGTAGGTCGGCAACAGGCATGGGAACCGAAGTGCCGGTAGGAAGAGCGTATACGCCGTTCTTTTTCCGAAGAAAAAGTTGGTCTTTATAAAAGAGAAACCATATAGAGGAGGGTTGTTTGTTTTCCATGTCGAATTCATATTTAATCACCGGCAAAGTTAAAAAGACTTCGCGCTCCGATGAGCAATTCTGATTTCTTTTTTCTTGCCGATCGCCTATATTTAGCAAAAACGTAAGCCGGAAAGGCCGGCTTCTCCTTTTTCCGGGTTTCAGAACAAACACAATACTCTTCCGCTAAAAAATAACGATTTCTACAAAAAAATATGTAATATTGTGACTTAGCCGGCCCATGACGGACGCTTGCTGAACTCGTTATCAGATTTTATTAATCCTATGCATATGAAATTTGTAAAGCAATTCTTTTGGCTTTTATGCCTGGGCGCTTTTACGCCGACTCTGGCGCAAACCACCCCCAAACCGCTGACTGTCGACGACTTGGCAGCCTGGAGACGTATTACCCGACAAGCTATTTCCGACAACGGGCGTTGGGCGGCCTGCCAATCGTCGCCCTGGGTAGGCGATGCGGACGTCGGCTTATACAAAGCCTCGGGCGAAGAAGTAAACCGTTTCGAACCAGCCGGCGATTTCGCCTTTTCGGTTTCTTCCCGATACTTGATTGTCGAGGGGTTACCTTCCAAACAACTCACCGACTCCTTGAAATTGGCCAAAACGAAAGCCGACAAGATGCCGATGAACAGCTTGATTATCTGTCCGGTGGAAGGCAATCCCGAACAGATCGATTCGGTGAAAACCTATCGATTGGCGGAAAAAGCCGACTTCTTAGCCTATCAAAAAGGGCGGAAAGACTCTACCCTGTACGTACGTTCGCTCGACGGAAAACTTACTTTTCATTTTCCCGCGGTAAGCGCCTTCGGGTTCGCTAAAAAGAGCGAACGTCTCTACTTCGTATCGACCGGCGATTCGATCGGATTAGCAGCAGGCCTTTATACGCTGGAACCGAAAACGGGAACTCCCATGTTGATAAAAGCCGGCGAAGGCGCCTTCCGCCAGGTTGCCCTGAACGAAACCGGCGACCGGCTGGCCTTTCTCTATGCAGCCGAAAAAGATTCGGTGTATAAAGCGCTCGAACTTTGGCTGTCGGAAACGAACGACCAGGCCCGGAAAGTGGCCGGCCGCACCGACAAAGCTTTCCCCGCCGGATGGGTTATCAGCGAACACGCACCGCTAGTGTTTTCCGAAAACAGCTCGCGTCTTTTCTTCGGAACCGCCCCGGAACCCCGTCAGCCGGATACGACCCGGCTGGCCGAATACCGTCCGGACGTGCAAGTATGGAGTTGGGACGAACCGGTGCAATATACCCAACAAACATATGACAAAAAGGAAGAGATGAAACGAAGCTACCAAGCCGTCTACAACCTGGAAAACAACCGGATTCTGCAATTGGCCGACGAAGCGCTGCCCGACATCCTGCTCGGCGATAAAGGCAATGCGCCGCTGGCCGTACTCTCTACCTCGCGCCCCTATTCGGTATCCTCCATGTGGGAAGGCCGTACCCGGAGCGACTATTACGTAGTATCGCTCGAAACCGGCGATAAGACTTTGCTCCAGCAAGGCGTCTACCACTCCTACCGTTTGTCGCCCGGGGGCGCCTACGCCTTTTGGTATGCCGAAACCGACAGTAGCTGGTATACCCTCTCGCTAGCCGACCGCAAACTTCACCGGCTGACTACGCCTGAAACCTTTGCCGCCTGGAATGAAGACGACGATGTACCCGACTACCCCTCCCCCCACGGCATAGCCGGCTGGACAACCGGCGATAAGTACCTGCTTTTGTACGACCGCTACGACATCTGGAAATTCGATCCCCAAGGCGCAATCCAACCCGTAAACCTCACCCTCGACGGGCGGAAAGACAAACGCTCGTACGTCCGGCTCCAACTCGACAAAGAAGAACGCTTTATCGACCTCAAACAACCCCAATATCTGCAAGCCTTCAACGAAGTAACCAAAGGATCGGGCTATTACCGCACCAGCTTTTCGGCCCCTGCCTCCCCCAAACCCCTGCTGGAGGGCGATTTCAAACTCCAATCGCCTATGAAAGCCAAAAACGCCGACGCCGTCTTATACACTTCGCAGACCTACACTCAATACCCCGATGTGCGTCTGTCCGACCTTAGCTTCCGTCACTCCGTCCGGCTCACCGACGGTTACCGCCAGCAAGAGGGTTTCCTGTGGGGTACCGCCGAACTAGTCAGTTGGCTATCGCTCGACGGACGTCGGCTGGAAGGCGTGGTCTATAAACCCGCCAATTTCGACCCGCAGAAAAAGTACCCGTTAATCGTAAACTTCTACGAACGCAATGCGGAAACACTCTACAACTACCACATGCCCGAGCCGCACCGCTCCACCATCGACTACCATTTCTATAACAGCAACGAATACATTATTTTCAATCCCGACGTACGTTACACAGACGGTTACCCCGGAGAAAGCTGTTTCAATTGTGTGATGCCCGGCATTACTTCCCTGATCGCCCCAGGGTATATCGATGAAAAAGCCATCGGAGCCCAAGGACATAGCTGGGGAGGCTATCAGGTAGCCTACCTGGCCACCCGCACCCGGCTCTTCGCCGCCATCGAATCGGGAGCGCCCGTAGTGAACATGTTCAGCGCCTATGGCGGCATCCGGTGGGGCTCCGGATTAAACCGCTCGTTCCAATACGAACACGGCCAAAGTCGCATCGGCGGAACCCTGTGGTCGGCACCTTTACAATACCTGGAAAACTCCCCTCTTTTCAATATGAATAAGGTAGAAACCCCCATCCTTATCATGCACAACGACGCCGACGGGCACGTTCCCTGGTATCAAGGCATCGAATATTTCATTGCCTTGAAGCGGCTGCAAAAACCCGCATGGTTGCTCAATTACACCGGCGAACCGCACTGGCCGATGCGGATGGCGAACCGCATCGATTTCCAGAAACGCATGGCGCAATTCTTCAACCATTACCTGAAAAAACAACCCATGCCGAAATGGATGTCGGAAGGAGTTCCGGCTATCGACCAACCTTTTGAATTAGGCTACTAATAAATAAAAGCCTTTCGCATCTACCCCCGAAAACCGGCTGTCGACGGAAAAAACACCGTGACCAGCCGGTTTTTCTTTCACAGCCGCCACAAGGTTTTACACCTGTTTATCAACAGGGTTTTCAACAAGATAAGATCCTGATTTATAAAAAGAAAAGAAGAAAAAGAAAGGTTTTAAACAGATAGTCGCTCCAGCTTATAAACCGGATAAAACCGGTCAGCGTTCCCACCCATTTTCCCTGCTTTTTAAAATTGTTCCCGCCCGGCCGCTCCAAACAGTCGCCCCCCCCGTTTATTCCCTTTTTTCGAA
>DBFJSK010000086.1:0-13684 GCA_048403675.1 Tannerellaceae bacterium
ACAAAGAGGGTGGAATAGGTTCCGATAATGATACCCAGCAGGATAGCGAACGTAAAGCTTCGAATCGTGCTTCCGCCCAGAATAAAGATGCAGAGCACAACCACCAAGGTCGTCAACGAGGTATTGAAGGTACGGCAAAGCGTAGAGTTCAGGGCGTCGTTAATCACTTGGTAACGGTCGCGTTTCGGATACAGCGCGATGGTTTCGCGGATACGGTCGAACACGACCACCGTATCGTTGATGGAGTAACCGATAATCGTCAGGATAGCGGCGATAAAGGTTTGGTCTACTTCCATCGAGAAGGGTAGTACTTTCCAGAGCAGCGTATAGAACGAAATGATACATAACGTGGTCGTGGCTACGGAAGCGAAAGCGCCTACCGAGAAGGATACGTCGCGGAAACGGATCAGGATATAGGCGGCCATACAGATCATGGCGAAGATTACCGCCAGGATGGCGCTGTTCTTGATGTCGTCGGCCATGCTCGGACCTACTTTCTGCGAACTTTGAATGTAGGTGGAGGAGAACTGGTCGATGGTAGTTCCGGCCGGAAGCAGCGATTTGACGCCTTCGAACAGTTTGTTCTCGATTTCCTGGTCGATCGAAGGATCGGCATCGGCGATCTTATAGTTGGTAGAGATACGTACCTGGTTGGGCGTACCGATCGTGATAACGCTTACGGAACCGTCGAGCTGGGCGTCCAGCATATTACGCACTTCGTCGGTCTTCACATCCTGGTCGAAGCGAACGATGTAGTTACGTCCACCCGTAAAGTCGATACCGTTGTTCAGGCCGATCGTCATCATCGAGATGGCGCCCAGTACGATAATACCGGCCGGGATGAGGTAGCCTACCTTGCGGGCGCCCAGGAAGTTGATCTTGGGATTAGTCAGCAAGTCCTTCGTCAGCGATGTGGTGAAGGTTACTTTCTTCAGTTTATCTTTGGCCAGCAGGGCTTCGTATACAATACGGGTCAGGAAGACAGCCGTGAGGAAGGAAGCGAACAAGCCGATAATCATGGTCGTGGCAAACCCGCGGATGGGGCCGGTACCGAAATAGAACAGTACGACGCCGGTGATGATCGAGGTCAAGTTCGAGTCGAAGATGGCCGAGAAAGCGTTGCTGTAACCGTCGGCGATGGCTTTGCCCAGCGATTTGCCGGCGCGAAGTTCTTCTTTGGTACGTTCATAGATCAACACGTTGGCATCGACCGCCATACCGAGCGTCAGCACCATACCGGCGATACCGGGCAGCGTGAGCACGGCCTGGAAGGAGGCCAGAATACCCATCGTGAAGAAGATGTTCAGCACCAGGGCGCCGTCGGCGATCAGGCCCGGAATCAGGCCGTAGAAGGCGCACATGTAGATCATCAGCAATACCAGGGCCAGCACGAACGAGATCACGCCGGAGTTGATGGCTTCTTGTCCGAGCGAAGGGCCTACCACGTCTTCCTGTACGATGCGGACGGAAGCGGCCATTTTACCGGATTTCAATACGTTGGCCAAGTCCTTTGCTTCTTCGGGCGTAAAGTGTCCGGTAATCTGCGAACGACCGCCGGTGATTTCATCGTTTACGTTCGGAGCGGAATAGACCATGTCGTCGAGCACGATGGCGATGCCGCGGCCGATATTTTCTTTTGTCAGACGGGCCCAGGCTTTGGCGCCTTCGGCGTTCATCGTCATGTTGACCATTTGTTCGTTGCGGCCGGCTTGCTGCATAAAGTCGGCGTTGGCATCGGTTACCACGTCGCCGCCCAGGGCCGGGCTGCCGTCGCGGTTGGTTACCTTGATGGCATACAGTTCGTAAAATTGTTCTTTATCGTCAACGGCTTTTACCCCCCATTTGAGCGACAGGTTGCGCGGAAGCACTTCCTTCACTTGTTTCATGTTGAGGTATTCGTTGATCTTTTCCATGTCTTTGGTGCGGGCAACGCCTACGGCTGCGCCGGGAGCGAGCTGGCCGTTGTACTGGTTGATCTGCAACAGAGCGAACAACGGGTGTTGTTTGGCGAATTCTTCCATGCTCTGGGCGGCCTGTGCATCGGGTTTGTCCTTACCGATCTGGGCCAACAGGGAGTCGGCTTCACTGGTGGCGGCATCGGCCGGAGCGGTTTCGGCAGCCGGAGCGGCTACAGAGTCGGCCGGAGCTTCGTCGTGGGCATTCAGGACGGTAGCCAAAACGTTGTCGGCAGCCACTAATTGCTGGTAGATTTCAGGAAGTTGGTAGGTTTCCCAGAATTCCAGGTTGGCGCTTCCCTGAAGGAGCTTGCGCACGCGTTCGGGTTCTTTTACGCCGGGCAGTTCCACCAGGATACGGCCGGCTGTTTCCAAACGCTGGATGTTGGGCGATACCACGCCGAAGCGGTCGATACGGGTACGGAGTACGTTGAAGGAGTTGTCGATGGCGCTTTGCAGTTCGTTTTTCAATACGGAAACGACTTGGGCGTCGGAACTTTGCGGCGTGATTTTATCTTTTAATTCGAATGTGCTGAAAATGGCAGACAAGCGGGCGCCGTTGTCCAGTTTCTTGTATTCTTCCGCGAAGAGGTCGATGAAGTCTTTCTGGCTGGATGCCTGGTGGGCGTAGGCCAGATCGAGGGCTTTGTTGAAGTTTTCATCTTGGTTGTTATTGGAAAGCGAGCGAATGACATCGGCTACGTTCAGTTCGAGAACGACATTCATACCGCCTTTCAGGTCGAGACCTAAACTGATTTCCATTTCACGGCATTGTTTTAGCGTGTAGCCCAGCCACACCTTCTGAGTAGATAACGAGTCCAAGTACTGACTCTCTTTCGCAGGATCCCCGTCGGCATACTCAGCGGCTTTGTGGTTGTAATGTCTTGTCACAAACGAAAAGGACAGATAAAACAAGCAGACAAGCGTAAGTAACACAGCGAAGACCTTTACAAATCCTTTGTTTTGCATTTGAATCTTAGGTTTATGTTATTACATTATTTTATATTCGTTTTTTCACAGGGTGCAAATATAGACTTTTTTTCTTTGATAAAGAGCAATTAGATTAATTATTTGTCACGCTGATAGTTTATTTTGAGCTACAAATGTCTATCTTTGCTTCGATAAAAGCGGAGATCGGTGGCATCGCGCCAAAATCAATCGAGCTGGTTTCTGCACTCGATTTGTACGATCATGGCTTCGAAAAAAGCGAAGACGGGCGGCATCGCGAACGTATGCAGCGTTGATGTTTGCCGGCTTGGTTTGCACGAGCTTTACTTAGAAAACAGAAAGGAAATTATACCATGAAACAACTTGTTTGGCTTCTCTTATTGATCCCTGCCCTGCTCGGGGCACAGACCGACGAACGGTATCTGGCGGGAGCCGTACCCGTGGTGGACGGAAAGGTCGTTTTTTCGAAAGAATTTAAAATACCGGGGTATTCCCAGACGCGTATTTACGATATTATGTACGAATGGGCAAAAGCTAATTTTAACACGGATACGAAACGGATCGTGTATGCCAACCGCGAAAAAGGAGAAATCGCGGCGGTAGCCAAAGAATATATGGAATTTTCACGGACGGCCCTTTCGCTCGATCATTCGATGGCGACTTATCGCTTGACGATGGAGTGCGGCGACGGCTCCTGTAAGGTGGATCTGTCGGGCATTCGCTACGAATACGACGTGTCGTATCAGCGGGAACCGGAGAGGTATCTGGCCGAAGAATGGATTACCGATAAATATGCGCTCAATAAATCGCAAACGAAGCTGAACCGGATTTCCGGTAAATTCCGGAAAAGCACCATCGATCTGGCGTTGGCTTATTTCGAACAGATCGGGAACGCGTTCGGGAATCAATTATTGAACCAGGGCATGGCGCAAACGCATGCAGACGGGGCGCCGGCTGCTCCCCCGGCTCCCGGCTCACCTGCGGCTCCTGCGGCCTCTCCTGCTCCGAGCATGGCTTCTGTTCCTGCCGCTCCTCTAGCTCCTGCCGCGCCCGTAGCTCCTACCGCGCCATCCGCACCGGGCGCTCCTTCTGCAACCGGCGACCGGCAAACGGCCGGCAACCCGGCATCCGGCCAGGAAACGGTTGTACCGGAAGGATTTATGGCCTTACCCTCGGGAAACATTCCCGCTACTTTACTGGATATGTTGTCTCAGAATCGGATGACGGTCGCTTGCGTATCCGATCCGAACAAGCAAATCGGACAAGCTACGTGGGCGGGCATCGGTAATCTGTTCGGCAAACAAATCGCCAGTATAGACTTTCCTGCCGCCAAGCCGGAGGCAACGATCGGAAACCAGGAGATTTACCGGCTTTCATTTTGCAAACCGGAAGAAAGCGCTCCGTGGATGCTGATCGAATGTCGCCAGCAAGGCGAAACGACCGGCGCCGAAGCCACGACCGTCATGGGAGAAATCCTGCACGTATGGATTAAATAAACAAACGACCGCGATGAAAAAACAACTTATTTTCTTTTGTTTATGTCTACTTCCGCTTTGGGCGGCCGCTCAGGGCCATAAAGGCAAAGTGGAAGATTGTGCCCCGATGAAAGAGGGCAAAGTATGTTATACCGACGAGGTGGAGGTGGAAGATAAAAGCCGGACAGAATTATTCGAGGCCATCAGCCGGTGGGCCAAGAAAAGTTACGGAAAGGATTATTTCCTTTCGAACGTGGTTACCAACAAGTCGAAAGGGACGGTATCTGTCAATTCCAAAGTGGAATTGTTATTGAATGAAACGGATAAGACCCTCGTAAAATACAAAATGCGCATTACCTGTGCCGACGGCGGGTATACAGTTGAAGTTTCGCATATCGTGTATCAATATGATCCGGAAAATACTAAAAAATACAAGACGTATCCGGCCGAAAACGTCATTGCCAAGAATGGGAAAAGCAATACGGTAGCCCTTATTAAGGATCCGCTACTTTTCTGTAACGCTACCTTCTTTTTTGTCGAAAACCTTTTCGCTGATGTCTATGCAGCAGCCGACGAGGATTGAAAGGAGCGGCAAAAGAAAATGACTTTCCGGCCGTACGGTCCCCGTCCTTCTTTTTCACACACGACAATCCCCTTATTTTGCTCGTTTCTCAACTCCTGAAAAACAAGGTAAAATAAGGGGATTCGTTTTTAAGGCTGCATCGTTTGAACGTGGGCGGATTGAACTTCCGCCGGCCGAATGCACATCGCCGCCCCTCCGTCGGAAGCCAGCGAAAGCCTGATTTTATCCCGGGCCGTAACTGTCCGCGTTTCTTTTACCAGATGATTCGGTTCCGTTTCCGTATCGGGAGCATCCTGATAGAGCGTAACCATATACTTTCCTTTGCCAAGGAAATCCAAAGCGACTTCCACCTGTCGAGCGCAACTGTTATTGATTGCCCCTACATACCATTCCTCTCCATGCTGGCGCCCTATAGCTACATATTCATTCACCGAGGCAGCCAGAACAACCGTCCGATCCCAGGTAGTAGGCACCGCCTGCAGAAATTCGAAACCTGGCTGCCCTTCGTAAGCCGGAGGCGTATCGCAAATCATGCCCAGATAACTTTCCAACACCACATACATGCCCAACATATGGCAACGCGTACTCGTGACATAGGGGTTGCTTTGTTGTATCTTGAATTTGGACTTCGGAATCGCACGGAATCCTCCCAAATGATAGTCGGCCGCCCCGGCCAGCAAACGGGTAAAAGGAATCGAAATGTCATGATCGGCCACCGTCACCATGCCGCCCTTGAAATTCTCGTAATTAAGCGTTCCTTCGCGGGTAAACTCATTCGGATACGTGCGGTGCAACCCCGAAGGCTTGCTGGAACCGTGAAATTGCACAAACAGATGGTGCCGGGCCGCTTTCGCTAAAAATTCCTCCTGGATACGAATCATCTCCTGATCGTCGCGATCCATAAAATCGATCATCATCCCGGCTATTCCCCATTTCTCGAACAGTGCAAAAGCCTCGTCGATCTTTGCATACAAGGGTTTCCAATTCGTCCACAGATGAATCCGTACGCCCTGGCTTTTTGCATATGCACAAATCTCCTCCATATTCAAACTAGCTACCGGTTTCGTAATATCCGAATGTTCGCCCGGAAATCCGAACCAAGCTCCGTCGTCGGTATACCAAGGCTGCTCGGCATACCCATACACCGAATGAAAATTCAAACCGCTGCGAGCGGCGAAATCAATATAGTATTTATTCGTCGGGAAATTATTCCCTCCCAGAAAAGTAGTATCCGGCGTTACATTTCCGTTCCACCATGTAAAGGTGGTTTTACCCGGCTCGATCCATGAGGTATCTTCCAATTGACACGGCTCATTCAGATTGGTCAACAAATCCGATTCAATCAGCGTCCCTACCCCGTCGGCCACCATAAATACCCGCCAGGGAGAGCGATGCGGAAGCGTAGCTTCTACCTTAATCTTTTCCTGGCCCAACTTCGGAGACAGTTTTCCTTGTAAACATCCGTTTTCTTTCCACAAATACATCCCGGCATAATCCCGTACCGCCGCCTCCGTAATGGCCATAAACACCTGGCCGGGAAACTCAAACAAAGCGGGCATCTCCATCAATTCGCGCTCTTTCATTTCCGCATACTTTCCATAGGTATAAGTTGCTTCATGCGAAGTTTGGTAAGAAGGTAGATACATGCCGAGCATCTTCGGATTACCGGCCAAGGCGCAGGTCGTCTGCTCGTCGTACATTACATACGATTTCCAACCGGGTTGTTCGGGAAACTCGTACCGGAAAGCGATCCCGTCGTTGAACGCCCGTACGACCAGCTTAATCTTCCGGAAAGGGGGCCGGGATTCGACCAACGGAATGCACACTTCCTTCGATAAGCTATGTACTTTCTTGGATTTTCCCACAATTAATTCGTAGGTTTCTTCCACCGTACGGAAAACCGGTTTTTCCATTTTCAAGTCGGCTCCGAACGCTCCGCTGTCGAAAACGAGGCTCAAAGGAGAAGGCTGCACCAACGACTGGCCGCCATACCGGATGGTGTACACCGGATGGGCTTTTTCCAACATCAAAGAGAATCGGAGTTTCCCATCGGGGGAAGCCAATTGCACATTTGTACGGGCCGACGCGAAAGAAGGGCTCAGCCAAAGAAATACGAGCATTAAAAACACACTTGCTTTTTTCATATACTATTAAATTATGGATAGGACAGATTCTGTTCCCATTTCGGATTCGCTTCCCCACCCTCCTCCTAGGATATATAGCGTATCAGTAAGGTTCACTTTCTGGGTTAAAAAGGTTCTATTTTCGAATCACTTTCGGGAGGAAATTATCTTTTATAAAAATAACGTGGCCGAGGCCGATGTCCCTAGTGATAAAATAGAAATAAATTAAAAAATAAGGCAGTCGGGATTTACCTTGCGCTTTGTATTCTTTCGCTGCAGGGAATTCGTTGTAGGGATTTTCACGTTCCGCTATATCCTCCCGTATCCCTTTTCGCTTTATGTATTTTCGCTTTATATCCTTTCTCGAGCAAGCTTTACTTTTCGTCAGGAGAGGCGCCTATCGATACTTCCTCAGACTAAGAATTTAGTTCCGAAAAGTTCGAACGGATTATGAAAGATCGGAAAGCGTTACTGCAAGCTGGTTCGTTTGCCGTGATTTCAAAGGCCGGGAAATGCCGTTTTTCACAAGCAAGCCACAACGTGTTCAATCGAGTTGAATATAACACCACAAAGGATAATGGTCGGAATACTTCACCTTATCCACCGTACAATTCATCGAACGGATATTCGAGGAATGCAGAATATTATCGATCCGGAACCAGAAAAAATTCTGATTGTACGTGATACCCATCCCGCGGCCCGACTCAACAAACGAATCGATCAGATCCCCCTGAATCGTACGGTGAGCATAGGAGATAGGCGTATCGTTAAAGTCGCCGCACACCAACAGATAGCCGGATTTGTTTTTTTCTACCTCCCCTGCAATCGCATCGGCCTGCCGCGCGCGGATACGGAAAGCCGGGCCTAATTTTTGCTGGAAAGCACCGCGCAATTCATCCAGACCGTCGGAACTGAGGCTTTTGATAAACGAGGAATACCGGCTGCGGTCTTCCATCGTCAGTTTAAACGATTCCAGGTGATTATTGATTAACGTTAGTTTCTTCCCCCCTACTTCGATTTCGTGGATCGACGACCCGTTGTATTTGCTATCGTATTTCAGGCGCTTCGAAACGGAAATAGGGTATTTCGAAAAGACCGCGATTCCGATGGTTTGTACCCGCGACGAACTGATCGGGATAACCGAACGATAAGGGTACATGGAAAGCGCTTCATAAATCTTATCGGCCGTCAAACCCTTTTTCACTTTCGATTCGGCGTATTCCTGCAAGCAAACAATATCGGCATCGCTACCGACGATATACTGGATAATCTTATTGGGAGATAATTTGGTATGATTCTTATAGCCGAAAGCCATCACGTTGTAAGTCAGCACCTTCAACGTCCGTTCTTTCGGGACTGTTTCCGTGTGCCGGTGAAAAACGAAATAATGCCGTAAAGGGCCTTGGCACACCAGAAAGGCACCGATACCGATAAGCAACAGGCGCCATTCGCGCACGCATAGCCAGTAAATGATAAAAGCCAGGTTCAACGCACACAAAAAAGGAAAAGCAAGCCCCAGATAAGAAAAAAGCATGTTCTTTTCCGGCGAAATCCGATCGGAAAAAGCCGATAAAATCAATAAGACGACCACAACTATATTCGCAGCTCCGAAGAGCATGTGAACCAAAATCCGTAGAGTTTTCATAAGCTTTTTACTATTTCCGGCTGGCGTCGAACAGCCGCTTTTTCTCTTCGGCCGTAAGGCTTTCGTAACCCGACCGTTTCAGTTTATCGAGTATCGCGTCGAGATCGGCTCCCTCGCGATGTTTGCGCGCATTGTATTCGTAATCGGTTTCCCGGCGATGGTAGGTCACCTTCATCTTCGGTTTGCGTTTGCCCAGGTTCACCACCCAGTCGATCAACCGGTTGACAGGCGCCGTAAGGTCTTTACCGCGGCGGATACGCGCCGCGAACCAGATGCCGAACAAAGCCCCCCCGATATGGGCGATATGACCGCCTGCGTTGTTGGACGTGATGGCCAGCAAGTCGATCAGGAAGGTAAACAAGGCCAGGTAGATCAACCGGATACGGCCGATCAGGAAGAGGCCGATTTCCAGGTCTTTCTTATAAAAAGAAACGGCAAAAACTACCGCCATGACCGAAGCCGAAGCCCCCATCAGCAAGCTATAGGGAGCGATCGCGCGGAAATAAGGGAAAATATTATAAGCCAACATAAAAAGGAGCGCCCCGGCGATACCGCCCAGGATATACAAGCCCCCCAATTGTTTTTCGCTGAAAAAGTTTAGAAACAACCCGCCGAACCAATACAACCACAACATATTGAACAGAATGTGGAGGAAATCGAAATGGGTAAACATATAGGTGATAATCGTCCACGGACGAAAAAGAAATAATTCCGGCGAAGAGGGAAATTGCAGATAAGGCAGAAAGGGAGCGCCCGGCATATTGAACAACAACAGCACCACACCTGCCAGACGAATCAGGATAAACGCGCCGACATTGATGTAAATCAGTTTCGCCAGGATATTGCCCGACTGAAACGTTTGTTTCAAATTAGTAAAAATAGCGTCCATTGTCTGCATCTTTCTTTTTCCAGTAACGAATCAGGACATATCCGAACAGCATCCCTCCCAAATGGGCGAAATGGGCCACCGTATCTCCTCCAAAACTGGCGACGCCCAGAAATAGTTCAGCCAAGCCGTAAAATATAACGAAATATTTAGCTTTTATAGGAATCGGTATGAACATCAGGTATAAAGGCACGTTGGGGAAAATCATGGCGAAGGCCAGCAAGATGCCGAAGACGGCGCCGGAAGCTCCGATGGTGACGAAATAATTCAGGAATTCGCTTTTGCCGATCAGTTGCACGCCATTCAGGTTAATCATATCCTGACCGGCGAAGAGTACGTCGCGCAAGTTGAAAAACCAGACGACTTCTTGGGTCAGGCCGGCTCCGATGCCGGTGACGAGGTAAAAAAACAGGAAACGTTTCGGCCCCCATACGTTTTCGAGGATGCGCCCGAACATATAAACAGCAAACATATTGAAAAATACATGCGCGATGGAATGCGTATCGTGCATGAACATGTAGGTGACGATCTGGTAGGCCTTGAAGTCGGTGGCCCCTGGAAAATGCAGCCCCAGCAACTCGATGAGATCGACGCCTACCTTGGGCATCGCCAGGCTGGCCAGCCAGAAAAGAAAGTTAATGATAATCAGATTTTTTGTTACCGGCGGAATGCTACTGAAAAAACCCGTATTGTTTTGATTCATCATATATAAGCCACATTTATTACACGACAAAGGTAAATATATTTTGGAATTTTCTGATTCTTTCCTACTAAAACATAGAAAATCAAGAAAAAAAAGCATTTTTTCTTGGCCGTATATCAAAATAAAACTACATTTGATGCCTACTTTAGGCTATCGAAGATTTGTTTAATATATTAACTATCAAACCATCATGAACAAAACAGATTTTATCAACGCTGTATCTGAAAAATCAGGTTTAAGCAAGGTTGATACGAAAAAAGCAGTGGATGCTTTTGTAGAAACAGTTTCAAATGTATTGAAAGAGGGCGACAAACTCTCTTTGCTGGGTTTCGGAACGTTCTCTGTAACAGAAAAAGCCGCTCGTAAAGGTGTGAACCCGAAAACGAAAGAACCAATTGAAATTGCGGCCCGCAAAACGGTAAAATTCAAAGCGGGAGCCGAATTGAACGAAATTATCCAGTAAGATTTCCCTTTACGAAACTACAGAAAAGGATACGATGCGAATTGTATCCTTTTTTTATGTACCTTTGCGCTCAAAACAAATCCGAACATAGAATAAAAACAATATGGTGATCGAACAACAAATTACCGCCACGATCGTGGCCGGGATCAAAGCGTTGTACGGAGCGGAAATTGCGGCCGATCAGGTACAATTGCAGAAAACGAAAAAAGAGTTCAAAGGACATCTGACGTTGGTTGTATTCCCCTTTCTCCGCTTATCGAAAAAATCGCCCGAACAAACGGCCGCTGAGCTGGGCGACTATCTGCTGAAGAGCGAACCGGCAGTGTCCGATTTCAACGTAATCAAAGGTTTCCTCAATCTCAGCATCGCTTCGGATTGCTGGACAGGCATGTTGAACGAAATCCACCGGCAACCGGACTTCGGCCGGACACCCGTCAGCGAAACTTCTCCCCTTGTCATGATCGAATATTCTTCGCCCAATACGAACAAGCCGCTCCATCTGGGCCATGTACGCAACAATTTATTGGGATACAGCCTGGCCGAAATCATGAAGGCTAACGGCAACCGGGTGATAAAGACCAACATCGTGAACGACCGGGGCATTCACATTTGCAAATCGATGCTGGCCTGGCAGAAATGGGGAAACGGCGTAACACCGGAAACGGCCGGTAAAAAAGGCGATCACCTGATCGGAGATTTCTATGTATTATTCAGCAACAAGCTCAAAGAAGAGACGGCAGCCCTGGAAGCCGCGGGATTGAGCAAAGAAGAAGCCGAAGCCCGTTCCGAACTGATGGCGGAAGCCCGCGAAATGTTGCGGCGCTGGGAAGCCGGCGACGCCGAGGTGCGCAAACTGTGGGAAACGATGAACGGCTGGGTATATGCCGGCTTCGATGAAACCTACCGGATGATGGGCGTTGATTTCGATAAAATATATTACGAATCGGAAACCTACCTGGAAGGGAAAGGCAAGGTGATGGAAGGGCTGGAAAAAGGCATTTTCTACCGCCGGGACGACGGTTCGGTCTGGGCCGACCTGACTACCGATGGACTCGACGAAAAGTTGTTGCTCCGCGCCGACGGCACGTCGGTATATATGACGCAGGACATCGGTACCGCTAAACTTCGTTTCGACGATTACCCCATTAACAAAATGATTTACGTGGTGGGCAACGAACAGAATTATCATTTCCAGGTGTTGTCTATCTTGCTTGACAAACTGGGTTTCGCTTTCGGAAAAGGGTTGGTACACTTCTCGTACGGCATGGTGGAATTGCCCGAAGGAAAGATGAAAAGCCGGGAAGGTACAGTAGTGGATGCCGACGATCTGATGGAAGAGATGGTTTCGACAGCGCGCGAGATCTCGGAGGAATTGGGCAAACTCGACGAAATGACACCGCCGGAAGCGGCGAATATCGCCCGGATCGTAGGACTGGGTTCGCTGAAATATTTCATCTTGAAGGTAGACCCGCGTAAGAATATGACCTTTAATCCCAAAGAGTCGATCGACTTCAACGGGAATACGGGGCCGTTTATCCAGTATACCTATGCCCGCATCCGTTCGGTGCTTCGCAAGGCGGCCGAGCAGGGTATCGTGCTTCCCGAAGTGGTGCCGGGAAGATTGACACTTTCAGAAAAAGAAGAGAATTTGATTCAGATGATGGCCGACTATGCTTCCGTCGTGAAAGAGGCGGGCGCGATGTACAGTCCGGCTTTGATAGCCAACTATATCTATGATCTGGTCAAGGAATACAACCAGTTCTACCATGATTTCCCGATTTTACGCGAAGAGAACAGCGAATTGAAAGTGTTCCGGTTGATGCTCTCGGCCAATCTGGCGAAAATCGTGAAGTCGGGCATGTCGTTGCTGGGCATCGAAGTGCCGGAAAGAATGTAACTCCAAACAAATGGAAATCGACGAAGAAACACGACAAGCTTTACTTCGTTTCCAGCGGAATGAACGGACGGAAAGCCAAGTATATACCCGGTTGGCGGCACTCGAAAAGAATGAAGCCAACCGGAGCGTACTTCTTCGGATTGCCGGCGAGGAACAGGCGCATTACGAAATACTGCGCGGGTACACCGGGCAGGAAGTAGAACCCGACAGGTGGCGCGTACGGAAGTATTCCGTGCTGGCGAAATTACTGGGATTAACTTTCGCCATCAAACTGATGGAGGGGAGTGAAGAGAGTGCGCAGCAAGAATATGCCTCGTTCGCGCATATCCCGGCTTTGCAGCAGATGGCCCGGGACGAGAACGAGCATGAAGAAAAATTGATTGCCCTCATTAATGAGGAACGGCTGGAATATATGGGATCGGTGGTGCTCGGGCTGAATGATGCATTGGTAGAGTTTACCGGGGCGCTGGCCGGGTTCACCTTGGCGTTGAGCGACTCGAAACTGATTGCGCTGACGGGCAGTATTACCGGGATCGCAGCAGCGCTGTCGATGGCTTCGTCGGAATATTTATCGACTAAATCGGAAGGAGGCAATGGGAAACATCCTGTGAAAGCGGCGGTGTATACGGGCATTGCTTATTTGTTTACCGTGGCGGCGCTGGTAGCTCCTTTTATTCTTTGCAGCCACGTACTGGTGGCCCTGGCAAGTATGTTGGCGATTGCGCTGCTAATTATCGCCCTTTTCAATTATTATTATTCGGTGGCCCGGAGCGAGCGTTTCCGGAAGCGTTTTACGGAAATGGCCGTACTGAGTTTCAGTGTGGCAGCGCTGAGTTTTCTGATCGGGTATGCACTGAAAGAGTTTACGGGAATCGATGTATAAATATATAAATGCAGACAGGTAGTTGCTTCTTTCCCTTGCAGATTTATTTAAGGGAAGTCCTGAAATAAAGAGAACGCCATGCCGGGCGCAGCGGGCGCCTTGCTCTCATCGCTTCATATCCCC
>DBFJSK010000087.1:0-2959 GCA_048403675.1 Tannerellaceae bacterium
CCTTGTGTCCCCGGTTCGATTCCTGGTGGCACCACAAAAGAAATTACAACTAAGACAGATCCCTGTATTTACTTAAAATACAGGGATTTTTATTTCTACTAGCTTGCCTTATAAAGAAGTTTGATATATTCAAAAGGGTAAAGTCGTATGTAATCTATAGTGTTGAAAACGGATGCCCACCCCGTTGGGCATCCGTTACTATTTATCTATTCCTTCTTTTTGACTATGCCCCCTTCTTAATAAGAATGTTCGTTATCCTTATCTTATTAAAGACGTGATAATCATCAGATTTACTGCCATTCCTTCTTTACCTGTTCAAAAAATAAAGCAACAATCTGCAAAAAATAAGGGAAACACTTGCATGTTCCCGGAAAGTAACATATATTTGTTCCCAAATAGTAACATACAAAAAGAGAAAGGGAAAACAGTGAATATAGAAAGAGACAGGGAAGCAACCGAAAAGAAGCTGTTAGATACCATCGGCGAGATGATAGCTGAAAACGGGTTCGAGAAATTGGGTATCAATGCAGTAGCCAATCGATCCGGCGTATCGAAAATACTGATATATCGTTATTTCGGTTCCGTGGAAGGGTTACTGGCTGCTTATATCCGCCGGCATGACTTCTGGATCAATTTTCCGGTTGAAATCCCCGACCGGGCACAGTTGCCCTCTTTCTTAAAAAAGACATTTTACAATCAAATCGAACAAATACGAAAAAGTCCGACTTTAAAAAGATTGTATCGATGGGAACTCTCGTGCAACAATGAGATGATCGAGAAAATAAGAGAACAACGAGAAAAAATAGGATTGAATCTCATTGAAAAGATCAGCGATTTAACCGGCTACCCTCAAAAAGAAATAGCAGCCCTGGCTTCTCTTATCACGGCTTCTATCACCTATCTGGTGATGCTGGAAGATTTTTGCCCGGTTTACAACGGAATTGCTTTAAATAAAGATGCCGGGTGGGAACAAATTTACCAGGGCATCGAGCGTTTCATCGATAAAACATTCCCTATTTCTTAATCTCTAAAATCCCATACGACTTTAGAGAATCCCCTAGGCTTTTAATAAACCTCATAGGGCTTTATGAAGATTTTATGAGAAGCCTATAAAATAAGAACACCCCCCGCAAGCCTTTTAACCGTAATGTTCCCATTCAGTAACATTATATACTATTAAAAATATGAAGAAAATGAATTCAATGCTTATCTGTTTATTGCTGGCCTGCAGTCTGTCGTCTTGTAATCAAGAAGAGATAGCGTATAAGCAGGGAGACATAAAAGTATCCATCGAGCAAGGGGAAGAATGGCTACATGATTTTCCTTTGTTTCTAGGTATTCACAAGAAAAATCCGCCCCAGCTTGCCATTTGGGTGGAAGATACCGAGGGAAATTACGTGGCAACGGCGTATGTGACACATAAAATTGCCACCCAATCCTGGATGGCCGCAAAAGGAAACCGGAGAAAGGAAGCTTTGCCACATTGGTGTTATTCGCGAGGGATAGTTTATCAGGACGGCCTTTACTTACCCACTAAGAACGAGCCGCTCACCGACGCCCTTTCAGGAGCGACACCTCGGGGCAGTTTCGCTATCAGACTCGCTCCGGTCTCCCTAATCCATCAAATTGTTGTCAAAATAGAAATTAACCATTCGACAGATTTTAACGATAGCTATCCCAAAGCAGCGAAGGAGGGAGATGCCCATTATTCAGGAGGTAAAGAAGGAAGCGGCCAACCTGCCGTAGTGTACGCCGCCAAGGTAGACCTGTCATTCGGCAAGAACGTAGTTGAGGCCGAACTGATAGGTCATAGCAGCCCCGATGGCAGTTCAGGGAAGATTGATAAGGATTTATCCGGATTAACTACCGCATTACATATCGTCAAACGTATCACAATCCATATTCAATGATGAAAAAGGAAATTTTTACTCTTCTTATTTTTTTCGGCTGTTTGGGTACTCAAGCTCAAAAAAACGATCCGCTTACATTTTCCATCGCCATAGGAACAGGTATAGATCTGACTACGCCTGCCAGTACTCCTTTCATCTGCCAGACTACGGGAAATTATAAGCTGCACCCGCGCTTTTCACTCGGCATCGGAACAGGATTATCTTTCACTCCAAAAATGTTGATTCCCGTTTTTGCAAACTTAAAGTTCGACCTCACAAAACCAGCAAAATTTACCCCCTTTATAGCATGGGATGCAGGCTATAGTTTTGCTCCTTCTAAAAATACCAGCGGGGGTTTATATTTCCATCCTTCCCTGGGACTGGATTATGCCATTCATTCGGATCATACACTTTTTATGGCGCTTGGGTACGAAATACAAAAGTTGGAAAGCATAAAGACGGCCAGTAATTCATTTTTCACGACCGAATATATAGAAAAACTGAATCATCAGTGGATTTCACTGCGCATCGGTTTTGCTTTCTAGCTAAAAAGGGGGAAGTGATTCTACGAAACAGGCTAAATTCAAACGAATTGAATAGCGTTTGAGAATGGACATTCCCCCTAGGCTAGGCTTCCCAAATCACTTCGTTTTCGGAAGATTACATCTTATCCTTTTCTTCTCTTCCCCTCCCTTTTTTTGTTTCAAAAGATCGGTGAACAAAAAGAGCCGGAATACGACAAACCTCTTTATTCACCAAACTCCTCTCCCACCTCTTCTTCCGCCGCAGCAAGCAATCCTTCGATATTCCCTTCTCGAAGATAAGGCAAGCAGCGGCGGATTTTTGAAGCAGGCCAATTCCACCATTGTACCTTTAGCAACTGTTCGATCACCCCGGCATCGAAACGCTTCCGGATTTCCCGGGTCGGCACGCCGCCCACAATGGTATAAGCAGGCACGTCGCGGGTGACGACAGAACGGGTGGCAATGATGGCCCCGTCGGCTATATGAACCCCGGCCATGATCACGGCTTCATACCCTATCCAGACATCATTTCCTATACAAATATCT
>DBFJSK010000088.1:0-2343 GCA_048403675.1 Tannerellaceae bacterium
GTTTAGCCATGCGTTAGCTGATCTTTTTTTTGGAATTGAATAAATAGAAACAAACCACCAGTAAAATCACAAATATCAATCCGCCCCTTCCTATCCAAGGATAATAAGCGCTCTCGGGATCGGCCAAGCCTATTTTATGGAATAATTCCAAAGCGTCGTTTACAGCCGAGAAAACGGCGACAACAGCCAGCCAAAATAAAAGATGATTGATTTTTTTTTCATTTATCCGGTCGAGTTTCTCGCTGAAGAATTTTATCTTATCATTTAGCACCTGCAATTCATCGTCAATTTCCAGCCCGTGACGAATTTTGGCATACACGATTTGAGGCAGGAAATTGTAGGAAATAGTGTGAAAATTGAAAACTTTATCGAAAGCGACAAACTCGTTTTCCAGCGCTACCGAAGCATCCGAACGTTTATATTTATCATTGATATAAACCAAAAACGATTTGATAAAAAAAGCATTGATATAGATAAATTCAAAATAGTCGGAACGCCACATGTCATACAGATAATCCGGATTGTCGGATTTCATCACCAAGCAAAACGTATCCATCAACGCCAGGGCACGCCAACTGGCAAAACAGGAAATCATATTTTGCTCGATCAGTTGCTGATAATAGGTTGGCGAAGGATAATAGCAGTTGTCGGGATCGGTCATCAAGCCGATCCGGCTGCATGTGCCTAGTTCATAGAGCAATTCATTCAGCGTATAGTGGCTTCCAAGCTCGTCCGACGCCTTATCGAGCCGTACGGTCAGATAGAGTTTTAATTTGTTTCCCCGGTATAAAAGCTTGATGTACCGCTTCACGGCTAGCGTCGAGTAGTCGCCTTCCGGAATCGTGCCGGGAAAAACCCGGTTGTGCAGATAAAGCATAGGGCTATACAACCGCAGAAAATCAGCGCTCAACGATTTTAAGTCATAATGTTCCAAATCGCGGATAACCCGGTTTTGAAGGGTAATTTCTTGCAAAAACCGTCCGTCGTTAGTTACCTCTATCACAAAAATAAGCAACCGGGGCTGGAAAAGGAAAAAATGGATGGCGGATACCTTAATTTGCATCGGTTCGGGATAGCCAGGCGCAAATAAAGGCATCTCGCGGTTGATTCCTATTTTATAATGGCGGATATAGGCATACGCCTTTTTATCGCGGATAGCCGGATCCGGATGAGAGCTGTTGATGAAACCTTCATAAAAAAGGGTTTGAATGTCCTCCCGGTCGTCGGCCGACAACACGACTTCGTAAGGGAGTCCGTCGCTATTTAAAGCCTCCGCAGGCAATGCCATCTCCCGGGATAGAGTTTGCCAGAGAGAGCGGTCTTTAAAGGAGTCTTTGGTGTATTTATCGACTTCCATCGTACCGCAAAATTGGGTCGTGCTTTTCTCCGCTACTATATAGAGAGCTTGATTGTTCATGGGTTCTTCCGTATGGCGAAAATAAATTAGATCGTAATATTCCGCAAGGTAGGCAAAAATGTCGATACTCCCAAAAAGAGCGTAGGCTATGGCATGCTTTTTAGGCTGAATACGTGGGGCTGGCCGGCGCTTTTCGCCGGAAGCGGGCGGAAGGGATAGTTGAGGGGGGGGGAATTGTTTTTAGAAGAAGTTTAATTCCGAATTTATTTAGTTTTACCTCGTTTTTTCCGAAAGGTTTAGTGCGTGGAAAACGAATCCGGCTTTCATGTAGGAAAGGATATTATCCTTTCCCTACCTGATTCTTCCCTCTTTGTTATTCTTTATCCTAAAAAGAGAACGAATAGAGGGGCATTAGAAAAATAGAAAACATAAAAAAACAAGTTTTTTTGCCTTTGAAGAAAAAATAAATGAAAGTTATAGTGCATTATTCAAAATAAAATCGTTTCTTTGCAGTGTAAAACAAGACTCTTCCGTATATTCAGTTTATTAAGCAAGAGACTTGATTATTCTAAACTAAAACCGTAATTATGGAAAAGAAACCAAGACCGTAACTATGGGTTAAAGGGCGTCTCTTTCGGGAGACGCCCTTTTTTATTTTCAAAAATTAAATAGACTGTTTTCGTAGCGTAAAGTAGCTCTTAAAAAGAAATGCAGCTAAATCAAGTTTAAAAGATCGATGGTTCAGATGCAGACCGGTCTCGGTCTACAGCCGCATGCAGCCGGTTACTTCTTGTTCTTTTTCATTCTTTCCCCAAAATAGATGCCAGTGTAATTCGGATTGGATGCTTATGCATTTTGAATTACACTGGCATCCAATCCGAATTATATAAGCATCCAAATGAGAGTGTTTGCCCCACTATTCATAATACACTAGGAATCAACAAAATACAATATGTGTTATTTTCGTTTTTTGGAGAGGGACTTCT
>DBFJSK010000089.1:0-14116 GCA_048403675.1 Tannerellaceae bacterium
TTTTTTTGCCTTTTTTTCTGCTTGTAAAGTGAAAATTTTGGAAAAAAGAGGAGATGCGATTATTTTTAGAGGGATTTCGTTGCGAAGGAGGTAAATGTCTTCTCTCTTTATATTATAAATGTATATATGCCTGGCTGTTTTGGCCGGGCATATGTTGTTTTAGGGAGTTTAGTTTTGTGAAGGGAGGATGGCGGTGACGGGAAGGTGGAGTTCCCCGAAAGGGATCAGGGCGTTGAAAAGGCGCAGATGGGTGTAGTGGGAGAGCGTGCGGGTAGGGATGGAGCGTACAATAAGGATGCCCCTGTCGAGGAGCGCTTGGCGTTGCGTACCTGCCAACAGAGGGTGAAGGGGGGTATACCAGGTATGGCCGTCGTAGAGAGCAATGTTGCAGATGGACGTGTCGGTGAGGTAACCGTGGCGGGTGAGAAGGATGTCGTCGGCGCCGTCGCGATTTTCGAAGAGGGTTTGGAGATAGAGGCGGTCGGTGCTTTTATAAGTGTAATCGAAAGTATCAGCGGCCGTAAGGCGGAGGGTGCGAACAGGGCGCAGGTGGTAGGGGGTATAGTCTATCGTGAGGATGTCGGCAGCGTATTCCACACGGCATTTAATACGGTAGGGGGCGGGGGAATCGGTGGAGATACCGTTATCGGAAGAAGTGGCTGCATGGGGAAAAGCGGCGTAGGCGGCTATGGGATCGAGATAGTTTTCGAGGTAGAGGGGAGTATGTCGTCCGAAGAAGTGGCTGCGGGTGAGGTTCATGCGTTGGTTGTGATAGGGGAGGTTGTGGAAACTGCCCTTTTCGAAGCGAATGGTTTCTATGAATCGGTGCATAGAGAGGAATTTTTTGAGGGTGGATAAATAAAGTGTTTAGGAATTTCTTCGGTTTGTCAGGGATGGGGGCGGGGAAGATTTATTTTCTGGATCATTTCTCGGTATTCGTTGTGTTGTTGGCTTTGGGAGGTGATGCCGCCACCACTGTGAAAGTAGAGATGGGGGCCGGCTTGTTCGATAAAACGGATCAGGACGGTGGTGTCTAGCTTTCGGCCGTCGAAGTAGCCGGCAATGCCGGTATAATAGCCGCGGGGATGGCTTTCGGCAGAAGCGATGATTTCACAGGTTTTCTTTTTGGGTGCTCCAGTGATGGAACCGGCCGGAAGAAGACTATAAAGTATGTCGCCCAGACGGGTTTCCCAACCGGGAGCTAAGCGGCCGGTTATTTCGGAACTGGTTTGCCAGAGACCGCCCGCGGGGGTGAGGATTTTTTCCAGGTAGCGATAGCGGCTGACGGTTACTTCGGTGGCTACCTGGCTCAGGTCGTTGCGAAGGAGGTCCACGATGGTGGCGTGTTCGGCTTCTTCTTTCGTGTCGGCAAGTAGACGTTGGGCGGCATCTATAAGGGCAGCATCTGCTGTACCTTTCATTGGGTAAGTACGGATTTGTCCGTTGGCGATCCGGATAAAACATTCCGGAGAAAAACAAACGAAACGGTCTTTGAGCCAGATTTTGTATGGGGCTTCGGCTTCATAGAAGAGCGTTTGCAGGGTTCGGTTTGTTCGGATTGGCGTACGCCGGGTAAGGTTGGCCAGGTAGGAGTTGCCGGCGAGAATCTCGGTTTTAACCTGCGCGAAGGCAGCGGCATAGACAACTTCGGGCTCGGGGGAGATATTCCAGCGGAGCGGTTCTGTTTCGAAGGCTTCGTGCTCTTTATAAGATGCGAGCTGTGAATGGGGCGGCATTTCCGCGGCGAGGGGCATCGTCGCCGCGGTAGCCTGATTTGTAAAACCGTTTAGGTTGTAAAGCCATTCGGTCGGATCGACGTCGGTCGCTCGTTCGATATGGGTATGGCGCTGGAGGTAATCTACCACAAAGACAAAAGGTTCTTTCGCGGTTCCCAACCGGTTCATTCGAGCGATGGCTTCCGGACGCGAAAAAGTTCTCATAGCAGAAAGCGGGCGGTTAATCCGTTGAATGCATCAATCCGTCGGTCGCGGAAGAAGGGCCACCAACGACGTACGTTTTCGCTGCGCATCAGGTCGATTTCCACCACGCGCACTTCCTCTTCGTCAGTCGGCAACGTGGCCAGGAGTTCGCCTTGCGGGCCTGCTACGAAACTATTGCCCCAAAAACGAATGCCGCCGGTCTGGCCGGAAGGATCAGGTTCGTAACCGGTTCGGTTAACGGTTACTACCGGCAACCCGTTGGCCACTGCATGGCCGCGTTGAATGGTGCGCCAAGCATCGAGCTGCCGGTTCTTCTCTTCCTCGGTGTCGGTGCTTTCCCAGCCGATGGCGGTGGGATAAATCAGCAGTTCTGCGCCTTGCATGGCCATCAGCCGGGCGGCTTCGGGGTACCATTGATCCCAGCAAACTAAGACGCCCAATCGCCCTACCGAAGTGGGAATAGGCAGGAAGCCCAGATCGCCGGGGGTGAAGTAGAATTTTTCGTAATAGGCGGGATCGTCGGGGATATGCATTTTTCGGTATTTGCCGGCGATGCTACCGTCTTTTTCAAGGACGACGGCTGTGTTGTGATACAAGCCCGGAGCCCGTTTTTCGAACAGGGATATTACCAGGACGATCCCCAGTTCGCGCGCCAGAGCGCCGAAACGATCGGTTGAAGGGCCGGGGATGGGTTCGGCTTGGTCAAAGCAAGTCGTATCTTCCGTCTGGCAGAAATAAAGCCCGTTGTGCAATTCTTGTAGCACCACTAATTCCGCTCCGGCGCCGGCGGCCCGGCGGATATGCGCTTCCAGGCGCATCAGGTTAGCATCCCGATCGGCGGTATTGGCTTGTTGTACCAAACCTATTTTCAGTTTCTTTTCCATGAATGATTTTGTCGTTTTTCTTTTTATCAATTCCTACTTTTGTTCGCCTCGGCTTTTAATTCTCCTTAGCCTTTCCTCCTTGGTGTTTTTTATTCGCTGCAGCTTCTTATCCGTCGTTTTCTCTTTCGGCTTTTGCGGTTGGGTCTTTACGCCCCGGTGTTTTCCGACGAAGTAAAAGGGATAAATCCTTCGGGATATTGCATCGTTACGCAATGCAACGAACCATGCTGGCGAATCAGCGGACGGCAATCGATCCCTATGATCTGCCGGTCGGGAAAAGCTGTTTGCAACGCCGTCCGGGCTACCTCGTCTTTGGGAGAGAGGTAGAATGGCACTAATACGGCTCCATTGAGGATCAGGAAATTGGCGTAGGTGGCCGGCAGTCGTTCGCCCGCATACGAAACCTTATCGGCCATTGGCAGTGGAATCAGCCGGTAGGGCGTACCATCCGCCTGGGTAAAAGCGCGGAGTTCTTTTTCCATTGCCTGTAAAGCCGGGTAGTGCTCGTCGTCGGGATCGATACATTCTACATAGGCAATCGTATCTTCTGCGCAAAAACGAGCCAGCGTATCGATATGGCTGTCGGTATCGTCGCCAGCCAGGTAGCCGTTTTCGAGCCAGAGAATGCGTTGGAGGCCGAAAATCTCTTTCAGCCGGTCGGTAAGCTGGCCCCGGTCGAGGTATTCGTTTCGGTTCGCCGACAACAAACATTCCGCGGTAGTGAGCAGGGTACCCCGGCCGTCCGATTCGATGCTGCCCCCCTCCAATACCAAGGGTTGTTGGGAAATGCGCCGGACGTCGGCAGCGAAGGTATTATATTCGAAAAGACGTCGGGTAATCAAATTATCCCGGTCAGCCGGAAATTTCATTCCCCAGCCGTTGAATACGAAATCGTATACGGTCGGAACGCCTTCCCGGAATACGGAGATACCGCCGTGGTCTCGGGCCCAGGTGTCGTTGGTCGGCAGTGTGCGAAACCGGATACGGCTGTAATCGATTTCATTGCCCAACGCCCGGCGTACCATCGCTTCGTCGCGGCATACAATCAGCAGGTTTTCCCGGCAGGCGATAGCTTGGGCGATAGCTGCGAAGCAAGCGCTTACTTCATCCAGCATCGTAGCCCAGTCGGTATCTTCGTGGGGCCAGGTAAGTTGTACGGCGCTTTGGGGATGCCATTCTGCCGGGAAAAAAACAGCGGTTTCCATCCTGCTTTTAGTTTTCATCTTCCCAGAAATCAACCGCTACGCGACTTTCGCGTATTTTCTTACAATACTGGCTGACGGCCTGGTGGCGCGGATCCGTCTTATAAGCCGCGAGGGCTGCTTCATCGCGAAAAGTCGAGATCAGGACGGCGTCGTAAGCCATCTCGCCCGCTTTGCAATTAATGCCTACTTCGAGCGATTGAATTTCGGAAATCACGCCCCGCAGCGCTTCCAGATGTTCCTTCATCCACAGGGCATTTTCAGCCTTTGTCTTTCCTTCGGCCTCTTCCTTTAGTTTCCACATGACAACGTGTTTCAACATATCTTCATTATTTACAGGTTTATCGATTTTACCGGATTTGCGGGCATAAAAGTAATCATTTACCCACACCCAGGCAATACTCGCCTGCCAGAAGCGGCGCCACAAGTTCGCGATTCGTCTTGCGTCGGCGCGGATCGGAGGTCGCAGTCTTCGTCTTTTGTTTACTAGCGACCCTCGCAGCCGATGTCGTATGCGATGCCTGGCCGGCTCCGTCTGCTTCGGGACACGTTAACTGCGCAACCGGCACCCAATCTGCTGCGGCATCGCGCCGGTACATCAAATAGATTGCCGCGGATTGTGCCGCCTTTACAGCACTTTCCAGCCAGGCGGCCTCCGGCCCTTCCTCCACCACAGGGAAACGACCTTTCAGATCGCCTTCACTTGGAAGGTGGCCCGATACACGCCAGTAGTGCGTATCGCAAAGCCGGTACTTTTTCCCGGAGATATCGTTCTTCAGCGAATCGGGCGCTACCCGGTAATATTCCAGATGAAGCGTCGCCGGCGCGTGAAGAGCATCAGGAACTTCCACCTTCAATCGGGTCGGAGAGGAGACGTACGTTCCCGCGGTATCCAACCGGCAAGCATCGTACAGCGAAGCCTTGCAAAGGGCATATGCCGGATCGACCAATCCGAAGGCAGGAGGAAAAGGCAACGTGACGGATACGGCCGCATATTCGCCGTCGATAAGGGCTTCGGATGTCGCGGATTGTTCGCCGGCGGCATCATAAAACGTCAGCGGCACGCGTACATTCCGTCCGAAAGCGGGGGCATGACAGCGTTTTTGTTGCAAGTAAACGGTGCCTTTGAACCCGGTTGCATCCGTCGTGCCTCGGATCGAGTCGATTTCGAAAGCGACGAAGCCGGGCTGGTTAACCCAAAGGTCGAAGAAATCGGTAAGGTCGGTTTGGGTGGTGCGGGAGAGGAAGCTTTCAAAATCATTTACGCTGGCTGTACGGAACGTATAGGCTTCGGCATAAGCTTTGAGCGCGGGAAGCAGTTTTTCATCGCCCAGATAATGGCGCAGGGTGTGCATAACCATCGCGCCTTTATCGTAGACCGTAATCCCGTAAGTGTGATCGTCGGGGATGCAAGCCAGGGGTAGGTAACCCTCGTAAGCGGGAGCCAGCAACAAAGCGGCTTGTTGATTTTGCCGCACGTACCGGGCAGCTTCTTCGGGGCCGTAAAGTTTTTCCAATACAAGCTCGGGGCCGAAATTGGTAATACCTTCGTTCAGCCACATGTCTTGTGCCGTCCGGCAGGTAACGCGGTTGCCGAACCAGGAATGAATCAATTCGTGAATCGCTAACGTGCGGTACCCTACTGTGGGCCGCGGGTTTTTAGGTATCGAAATATTGGCAATGTGTTCCATAGCGCCCCCCCGTCGATCGACGGATACATAGCCTACACGGTCGAAGGCATAAGGGCCGAAGGCGTTTTCCACTAGTTCAAGGGTACGAGGGAGGAAAGAATAAGTTTCTCGGGCGGCCTCCGTTTCCTCGGGAAAGACATAAATATCGATTGGCAGGGGATGCCCGGTGAGGGAGGTGTAGGGGAAAGAGATCTTTTCGTAGGCCCCGACCGCTACGGAGACGAGGTAGTCCGGTGCGGGTTGGCGGAGTTTCCAGTGCCATATCGTGGTATTTTCGGGTGCGGCTTGTATGCTTTGTAAGATACCGCTGGCAATGGCTTGCCGGTCGCTGTCTACGCGGATGTGAAAATCGAAAGTAGCGCGGCTGCGGAAGTCGTCGATAGCCGGAAACCAGCTTCGCCCGAAACTATGAGGCTGGTCATGGATGGAGATTCCCATGTTATGGGCATGGCGTAGGCTGTCGGAAAATACAAACCCGCCGAAAGAGGCGCTTACCGGATGGCCGTGGTAGGCAACGGTGAGCCGCGCTTCTTCTCCTTTTTGTAAAGGACGTGCCAACGGAATGCGCAGCAACGTATCATTATATTGGACAGAGCCGGTGTTGCGCCCGTCTACCCGCACGCTGTCGATATGCATCCCGAGTAACAGCAGGGGGGCGTAAACAAGGTGATCGATCCGGCTTTTGACGGTAATTTCGGCGCGCCCCCGGAGAATGGCTTCATCGAACCGGCGGATGTCCAGGTAGAGATCGTTATGGAGCACTTCGAGGGTATCGTAAAGGGCATAGGAGGGGGCTAAGGTCGTTGAAGAAGGAATGGCTGTCGGAGCTACATCCGAACGTCCGAACGTCTTAACCGGTATCGGACGGGAACCGGAAGTGCTGGGCGTGTATGCATATATACGCAGCCCGCTAAGGGAAATAAGGAAGAGGAGTAAATAGTTTTTCATATTCAGCAATTGATTTAGGCAGATGTTCCGAGCCGGTTGCCGGGAAACATCAGGTTGTTTTTCCAGCGCAAAGGTAGTATTTATTGGGGGTTCCGCTTCTTTCTTTCTGTACTATCGCACCCTATAGCATCAAAAATAATAGGGGCCGCGGAGCGTGTTGCCGGGTAGAAAGAAAAAAGGTTGCGATTCTGATAAAAACGAACAGGCATATTCTTCCATTAGCTAGTGCATATTAGCCATTGAAAATGAAAAACTATCCGCCTTTCCCGTAGCGCTTCAGCCTGTTAGAAAGGCACAAAAGACACCTTCCCTTCTTTTCCTTCGTTGTTTCCGGTCAAAAGCAAAAGAATCTCCCGAAACGTACATCCTTTTTAAATAAATATTATATTTGCTTCGCACAAAACGAAGATAGGCTGCACCTCAACAGAACCAAACACTGTTTGTTTCTGTGCTCGGTTTGCACTATCTTTGCTACAAATTAAAAATAAAATCATGAAAGTTACCTATCTTATCTTCACACTTCTTGTGTGCCTATCGGGTCACCTCGGCGCCCAAACCAGAGCCGACGAGCTCAAAAACCAAGCCCGTCAAAGTCTTGAAGAAAAAGAATACACCAAAGCGCGCTACCTGTATATCCAAGCTTACAGAGCCTTTGCCGACAAAACCGATTATGCCCAAGCCATAGAATGCGGTACGAAGGCCACCTACCTTTACTACCGCGAAAACTATTACCAAGAAGCCTTCGACCTTTGCCGCCAGATGAGCCAACTGCTCGCTACTGAGGAACAGACTACCCAGACTCCCCTCTACGCTCCCCGGTACGCTATCACCAAAGAAAGGCTTAACATGTATAACAAACTTAAAAACACTGCCCAAGCCCAAGCCCAGCTAGCCCAGTTGGCCGAACTGGCCGCCCAAGCTCGTAACCCGCAACTCTCCGAAGACCTTCTCTATACCCAAGCCAGTTACTATTACACCACTGGGCAACCTGCCAAAGGCGATACTTACTTCAACCAGCTCGTCAGCGGTTATAAAGCCCAGAAAGAATACGACAAAGCTACAGCCTGCTACAAAAACCTTATCAGCATGGCCCGCGATGCCAATAGCGCTCCTATGATGGAACGTTCCTATGAAAAATACATTGCCTGGATCGACTCCGTCAAAGCCCTCACGGCCCAGGACACCCTCAGCGCTCTCCAGCGCCAATACGACGCCAGCCAGCAAACTATCCAGCAAAAAGATAGCAAGCTGGCCGCTAAACAATACTTTATTGTCGGGCTGTGCACCCTGGTAGCGATCCTTATCGCCGCCCTGTTGCTGCTCGGTTTTCTGCTTCTGCGCTACATCCTGCTCAGCAAAAAACTCAAAAAGATTATCCAGACCACGAACGAACAAACCGAACAACAAACCCAATTCATTCAAAATATAGCCACCCAGATAGCGCCCACCCTCGACCGTATGGCCACCACCGCGAGCGAGTTGGAAGCCTTGGCCCCCCGCCAAGCCGAAGCCATCACCCGGCGCATTACCGCCCTGGGTCGTTTCGGCGCCCATATCCAAGAGCTTACCACTCTCAAGAATACCCTTATGGAACCCTATGAAGTGGCTCCGCTGAATGTCCATACCTTCTGCCAACAAACGATGGACAAAATAAAAGACTGCGTCCAAGCCGGCGTAGAAACCCAGGTGGATGCTCCCCAGCTCGAAATCAAAACCAACGCCGAACACTTGCAGCGCATCCTGCTTCACCTGCTCCAGAATGCCGCCCTGCATACCGACACCGGTAAAATAAAACTCGAATTCAAGCGCAAAGCCGCCCATCTCTGCCAACTCATCGTTACCGATACGGGCAGCGGTCTTAGCACCGAAGAAAAAGAAAATCTCTTCAAACCCTTTACCACCGCCCAAGATCTGGCCGACGGCGACAACCTCGGATTACCCATCTTGGCCTTGGTTGCCAACAAACTCAACGGTACCCTTACCATCGACATGGATTATACCAAGGGCTGCCGTTTCATCCTCATCCTTCATATTTAGCGGCCGTAAGAATATAAAAAGGCCCTTTCTCCCGTTGCCACCCTATTGTTCTACCGTATAGAACCTACAAGGTGGCGACAGAGAAAGGGCCTTTCACCTGGAAAGAGACACCGGCGAAGGTCCGGACGCCGGTACCGTACCCACTCAGAAAGGTACAGCCATCCCGCCTCTTCCAGGCCTTTTTCGTAAAAACTTATACCTCTCTAGGCTTATTAAAAAACGAAGCAATCCAAAGCAACACAATCGCCCCGATAATAGACGTTATCAAGCTCCCCAGGATACCCCCTGTTACAATACCCAGCAAACCGAACAACCAGCCTCCCAGCACACCGCCTATAATACCCAGGATCAGGTTAACGATCAAACCGAAACCTCCCCCGCGCATGATCTTGCCGGCCACAAAACCAGCTACGATCCCAATAATGATATACCATAAAAAGTTCATAACAAAAAAATATTTAGTAAAACATTCAGTGAATTTCTTCTTTTTTCAATTACAACCATTCCCGGAAATAACAACTCAGTTTTTTATTTGGTTGCCCCCCGCAATAAGCTTTAACAAAACCCCGCACCTTCGGCCTTCACTGCTCCCTCCGAATTCTTTCCAAAGCCCTTTCGAAACCGGTATAAATACCTGATGAACCCTTTATAAACCCTGCTGAAAGGCTAAATATATTTGACAATCAACAAAATAAGCTATCCGTTTGTTATAAGGGCAAATATCACCAAAGAAAATCAAATATGGAACTATATGCAGGTTTACCCTATTGGATCGTCAAAAATCCGTTTTATGACTACTTCAATCCCCTTAAAAAAGACTATACCGCCGACGTCGCCATCATCGGCGCCGGCCTCACCGGGGCCCTTATCGCCTATGAGCTCGGGCGCTTGGGCATCAACTGCTGCGTTGTGGACAAACGAAGCATCGGCACCGGCCACTCGGCTACCGGCATGGCCCTGCTTCAATACGAAACCGACACCCCCCTTTGCCGCCTTATCGACCAGGTAGGCGAAAAAGCCGCCGTTGCCACTTACAAAGCTTCCCTCCAGGCTATTACCGACCTGGAAAAAGTATTTACCCGCACCCACGTACACCCTGAATTCGAGCGCTTGCCCAGCGTGTGTTACGCTACCTCGGATGAAGACAAGGCCCTTTTGGAAACCGAATATAAAACCCGTAAAAAACACCGCCTCCCCGCCGAGCTATTCAGCGCCCGCGAGCTTTTCCGTAACTGTCGTTTCGAAGCCGAAGGCGCGCTGGTCAACAAGGAAGCAGCCCAGATCGATACCTACAAAGCTACCGTCGGGCTCTTGAAATACGTCATGAACGAGATGCAAATACCCGTCTTCACCCATACAGAAATCAAACGTTGGCAAGCTACCCCGAGAGGATGCGAGTTGATGACCGACAAAGGATATGTAATCGAATGTAACTATATGATCGTCGCCACCAGCTTCGAAGCCGGCCCTTTCCTACCGCGCCCCGTTACCCGCCAGACGACCGCCTATGCTCTCGTATCCCATCCCGTCGATACCCGCTGGCTATGGCCCGAACGCAGCCTTATCTGGGAAACGGCCGATCCGCATCTTTCCATTCGCACCGCCGGCCGTAACCGTATCATCATCGCGAGCTATGAAGACAGTCCGGCCGAAGCGCAACCTTCCACTACCTTATCCAAAGAAAAAATCCGGCTGCTGGAAAAGAAATTCATGAAGCTCTTTCCTCATTTCATCTTTACATCCGAAATGGCCTGGAGCGGCCCTTCCAGCACTACGCCCGACGGGCTTCCTTATATCGGGCCGTGGCCTGGATGCGAACGGATGTATTTCGCCCTCGGGTATGGTCGTAACAGTGTTCCTTACGCTATGATTGCCGCCCAGTTGATCGGAAAAAGCCTGCGCCGCCAACCTGACGAACGTATGAATGTATTCGGTTTTCATCGCCGTATCCATTGAAACGAAGGATTCAGAGAACGCATACCGTATCCGTTGAAACGGCCTAGCCGATTTCCACAGGCAGTCCTTTCCGGAAATAGCCCCGCCGCAGTGTCAAACGTTTCGGCCTCCTTTTTTCCGATTCCCCTCTAAACTATTCCATCCGAAAACTTGTAAGATTCCCCGCTGGAAATTACATTTGCAACAACAGATGAAAAGGCCCTTTTCCTGTTTAGAAAATAGGAAAAGCGGCATCCCTGCCCTATGTCCCGACCCCATGTCGATCCCCGGAACCGGGAACTAGCTGCCGGTATATACTCTTAAAAAATGAAATATGAAAACAATCCGTCTGATTTATCCCCAATGGCAAGGAGGCCTTGTGGCTCATTGGATGCCCGACCTGCCGGCTGAAGACGCCTCCCGCGGCTATTATTTGGGCGCCCGTTTGTTGAACCTGCTGGCCCCCGAAAGCTCCGCCAAAATTGTAGAAGTACCCGTAACACTGGAATTGACCGAACGGAAAGTAGAAAAAGGCATCAGCGACCGTTCGGTAATCCTGGCCCAATCCGAAGCCGCGCTGGCCCGGCTCGACGAGCAGGCCCCCGACCGGATTGTCACCTTGGGCGGAGAATGCTCCGTCAGCGTTGTTCCCTTCACCTACCTGGCCGCAAAATACCCCGACGACGTGGCAGTGATATGGATCGACGCTCACCCCGACCTCAACCTGCCTTACGACGATTATAAAGGATATCACGCCATGGCCCTCGCCGCTTGCTTAGGCTTGGGCGATGAAGAACTGACGCGACGTCTGCCCGGTCGGTTCGAAGCCGCGAAAGCCCTTATCGTGGGGCTGCGCTCGTGGGATGAAGGCATCCGGGAGCGGCAAGAAGAATTAGGAATAAAAGGAATGGCTCCGGCCGAAGTCTCGGACACGAGCGCTCCGATCCTGGATTGGCTGAAAAAGACCGGAGCTACCAAAGTGGTGATACATCTGGATCTCGACGTACTCGATCCGGCGGAAATTATCGCCGGCGTAGGGGTGGAGCCGGGCGGGTTGAAAATAGAACAGACCGTGCGTATAATCCGCGATATAGCGGCCCAAGCCGACTTAGTAGGACTTACCGTAGCCGAACCGATGCCCCGTTTGGCCATCAAAATACGGAATATGCTTGCCGGTTTGCCTTTATTGGGAGATTAACGCCCCCCTCCCGACAGTGCGGGAGTGCCGCTCCGAACCGGATTACCGTGCCCGAGGCATTGTCTATCTTAAGAAGCGCACTCCCTTTTTCCCTTCCGTTATTCAGCCCAGGCGGAACACCACCGCCTCGAAAGGCTCCAGACGGATTTTGCCTGAAGGAGAAGCGTGCCGGCGTCCCGGATAGTTCCCCAGTACGATTTCAGCCTTCGTCAGATCCGGCCCCGGATGAGAGTCGGCCGGCAGCGGCGAGAAATTCAGTACTACCAGGTAGTTCGCCCGGCTACTTTTCCTCAAATAAGCATATACCTTCGGATTATTTGGTTCGAGCAATTCATACGGCGCGTACACCAATTCCGGGTGTATCTTGCGGAAGCCGACCACCCGCTTGAAATAATGCAATACCGAATCAGGTTCCACCTCTTCCGCCGTCACATTCACCGTAGGATAATTCGGATTCACGGGTAACCAGGGAATCCCCTTCGTAAATCCTGCATTTTCAGAATCATCCCATTGGAAAGGCGTCCGTGCGTTATCCCGCGACAGCGCTTGCTGCTCTGTTAGGAAAGCGTTCGTATCGCCTCCCTCTTCGAGCACACGTTTATACCGGTTAATCGTCTCGATATCCCGATACTCTTCGATCGTTTTGAACTTAATATTCGTCATTCCGATTTCATCCCCCATATACCAATACGGCGTTCCCCGCATCGTCAATAAAAAGGTCGTCAACATCTGCGCAGACACTGTGCGCAGTTCCGGCCGGTCACTTCCGAAGCGGCTTACCATCCGAGGCTGATCGTGATTGCCCAAATAAATAGAAGGCCAGCCGTCGCCCACCGCTTTATCCCAGTCGGTAAACATCTTTTTAAGGGCGATCAAGCTATAATCCAAGCCCGAATCAGGCGTGTCGGGCTTTGTATCGTTGCGTACCCAGGCCGCATCGAAATGATAGAGCATATTTAGCTCCTGTCGTTCCGGACTGACGAAGCGGGCCGCATCTTTCAGCCCCACCGCCGAACCTTCGCCCACGCTCATCGCATTGTATCGGCTAAGCACCTCCCGGTTCATTTCATGCAAATAACGATGCAAATGCGGTCCCTTCGCATAATATTCGAACAACCCGGGGTACTCCTTCTGGTCGATCTCCGGAAAACGCCGGTCTTTCGAGATCAGCGAAATCGAATCCATCCGGAAACCATCTATTCCTTTATCCATCCAGAAACGCATCATCTCGTATATTTTCTGTCGCATCTGCGGATTGTCCCAGTTCAGGTCGGGTTGTTTCTTGCCGAAATAATGCAAATAATACGAATCGGTAGGCGCATTATAATTCCAGGCCGTTCCTTCCTCGTCGAAATAACTCGGACGCATAGGCGGTTCACCGTCTTCGGCCGGCCACCAAAGATAATAATCGTAATACGGATTCTCACGCGACTGCCGGGCAGCCACAAACCAGGGATGTTCGTCGCTGGTGTGGTTCACCACCAGATCGAGGATCACGCGAAGGCCCCGGTCGTGCGCCTTTTGCAACAATTCGTCGAAATCGCGCATGGTACCGAACTCTTTCATAATCCGTTCATAATCACTAATGTCATAACCGTTGTCGTTGTTGGGCGAAGCAAAGATAGGGTTGAGCCAGATCACGTCTACACCCAGGCTTCTGACGTAGTCGAGCCGCGAAATGATCCCTCTCAGATCGCCTACTCCGTCGGCATTGCTATCTTGAAAACTGCGGGGGTATATTTGGTAAACGATGGCTTCTTTCCACCAGGTGCGGTGGGGGATAGGGGTTGCGCTCGGTCTCGGGTGCTGTTTTTTTTCGATCATTTTTCTCTGTTTTTGAGGATATAACAATATGTATGGAAACATAGTTCATGACTGAACTTATTGACCTTCAAATATGTTTATCAAAAAAAACTAAAAATAAAACGTATGGAAAATGGTGTAATGATGCAGTATTTCGAATGGAATCTGCCCAACGACGGAAAATTGTGGAAACAATTGAAAGAAGATGCCCGGCATTTGCACGAGGCCGGCGTAACAGCAGTCTGGATACCGCCTGCTTACAAAGCCAACGAGCAGAAAGACGAAGGCTACGCCACCTACGATTTATACGACTTGGGCGAGTTCGACCAAAAAGGCACCGTGCGTACGAAATACGGCACCAAGCAAGAATTGAAGGAGATGATTGATGAATTGCATAAATACCAAATCAACGTATACCTCGACGCGGTGATGAATCATAAGGCCGGCGCCGATTATACCGAACGATTTCTGGCGCGCG